>JANYBR010000282.1 GCA_025360685.1 Pseudomonadota bacterium | reverse complement strand
CTCAGTTAGGCCGCAGTCACCGCCATCCAAGCCTGCACGATGCCGATGATCGACAGGACGAGCAGTCCTGCCGTCGCGAGCGACGTGATCATGAATCCGGTGCCACGCTTTTCCGCGGCCGCCATGTAGCCTTGGAGGTACATAAACCGGCCAATGATCCACACCAGTCCGAATGCGGCGGGCAGCCAGGCCAGGGGCTCGAAGAACGACGTCGCCAGCCAAAGCAGCGGCAGGAACATGACGAACTGCTCGAGCGTGTTCACCTGAACGCGATACGCGCGCTCGAACTCTGGATTTCCTGTGACGGCGGGCGCAACGATTTTGTGCCTACCGCGCATCTGCGCGACATTTAATCCAGTGTAAAAGACGAACAGTATCGCGAGGACGGTGACGGCTGCGCTGAGCAAGGTGGCCGGAACTACATGCATGGCGTTTTCCCCAAAGGCTGAACTCCCGCGCGGAAAGCGCGGGAGCCTTATCCAATCAGCCTACAGGGATTCGCGCCGGGTCGGTTATTTGTCGCCGTCGTGCTCATGACGGGTGGCCATAAAGGCCTGCATCTTCGCCGTCATGTCTGCCTTCTGGTCTGCCGGCAGCGCGTTCCAACGTGAGTCGAGATCGGCCTTGAACTTGGCTCGATCCGTGTCCGACATAGCCATGATGCGATCTCGCTGACCATGGCGATAGGCATGCTTTTGATCGTCGGTCATGCCGGCAGTGGCCTTCGACATGCCGGCGAACAGCACCATTCGCTCTTCTGGAGTGAACATGCCGTGCATCATGCCGTGACCGCCCATCGCGCCCGTTTCTCCCGTGGCAGGAGGGTCGGCGGCTGGCGTGCTTTCGGCGTAAGCGGCGGAACTCAAAAAGGTTGCAACCAATGTGGTCAAAACAATCTTCGAAAGGGACATATCGGTACTCCGTTGGGTCTGTGTCTTAACGCTTGTATTGCCCCTCTCCGTCGTGCGCTTGCTGGCACGCAACCGATACCTTAAAGCATCCCAAATCGGTCATTTCCAAGGCGGGAACAGAATGACAGCGATCGTCGACATCACGGGCCGGGAGATTCTCGACAGCCGCGGCAACCCGACGGTCGAAGTCGATGTACGGCTCGAGGATGGCTCATTTGGGCGCGCGGCGGTGCCTTCCGGCGCTTCCACCGGGGCGCATGAGGCAGCGGAATTGCGCGACGGCGGCAAGCGCTACGGTGGCAGGGGCGTCGAGAAGGCGGTGGCGGCCGTCAATGGTGAAATATTCGACACCTTGTGCGGCATGGAAGCCGAAGATCAGGTTCGGCTCGATCGGCTGATGTGTACTCTGGACGCCACGGCCAACAAATCGCGCCTCGGAGCCAATGCCATTCTGGGCGTGTCGCTGGCAGTTGCGAAGGCAGCCGCATCCGCCGCCAATCTGCCGCTCTATCGTTATGTGGGTGGCGCGAAGGCACAGATCCTACCGGTGCCGATGATGAACATCGTCAATGGCGGCGTCCATGCCGACAATCCGATCGACTTCCAGGAATTCATGATCATGCCGGTCGGAGCGGAGAATTTCCGAGAAGCGCTGCGCATGGGCGCCGAAGTGTTCCACACTTTGAAAAAGGCACTGCACGACGCCGGTCACAATACGAATGTCGGCGACGAGGGCGGTTTCGCGCCGAACCTCAAGAGCGCCGACGAAGCGCTCGCCTTCGTCATGCGCGCGATCGAGAAGGCCGGGTATAAGCCCGGCGCCGACTTGATGCTGGCGATGGATCCGGCTTCGACCGAGTTCTTCAGGAAGGGCAAGTACGAAATCAAAGGCGAGGGCAAGTCGCTCGATCCTGCGGGCATGGTCCGCTTCTACGAAGATCTCTGCGCGCGTTATCCCATCGTCTCGATCGAAGACGGCATGGCCGAGGATGACTGGACCGGCTGGGCATTGCTCACCAAGACGCTCGGCAAGAAGGTGCAGCTCGTCGGCGACGATCTCTTCGTGACCAACACGGCTCGCCTGAACGAGGGCATCCAGAAAGGCGTGGCAAATGCGATACTCATCAAGGTCAATCAAATCGGCACGCTGACGGAAACGCTGGACGCGGTCGACACCGCCCATCGCAACGGCTATCGCGCCGTCATGTCCCATCGCTCAGGCGAGACCGAGGATTCGACGATCGCTGATCTCGCAGTTGCAACAAATTGCGGACAGATAAAGACCGGCTCTCTCGCTCGGTCGGACCGCTTGGCCAAGTACAACCAGTTGCTGCGGATCGAGGAGCAGCTTGGCGACCAGGCGATTTATGCGAGCCGGAGCGTGTTGAGAAAATAATGCTGCAACTAAGGACATTTCCACTTGACCGACCGAATCAGTCCGTGATTCGTTCGTGGCATGCGAATCAGACGTAGCGTGACGCGCTTTTTTGGCATTTCCGTACTGCCGGCAATCACGTGTGCGATCGTCGCCTATTTCGGCTACTACGCGATCTGGGGCGAGCGGGGCATGCTGGCGCAGTCCGAGACGCAGGCGCGTCTCGGGGTTGAGCAAGAACAACTCGCCCGAATCCAGGGAGCCAGAGCGCGTCTGGAGCATCGCATTGACCTGCTCCGTCCGGGTGCCGTCGACAACGATTTGGTGGAAGAACTTGCGCGCGGCCAACTCATGGAAGGCGCGCCTGGCCAGATTGCCGTTCCGCGCTCGGCCCACTAGTGTCCAAACCACTGTAAACGCTTGCCAGGACGGACTGCGCTTGCCACAACGCAGCGGATTCCAGCGCATCCTTGGGAACACACGGGTTGCATCTCGATGAGTGAACCTTCCAAGGCTGAGACGGCTGGCGTCAGGGACAATTCCAAGGCATCCACGCCGGTCGCGCTGAAGCAGTTCTACGCGGACATGCTGCTCATCCGTCGCTTCGAGGAAAAGGCCGGCCAACTCTACGGCATGGGTCTGATCGGCGGCTTTTGCCATCTCTACATCGGTCAGGAGGCGGTCGTGGTCGGCATGACCGCCGCAAAGCGCGAAGGCGATCAAGTCATCACCGCTTATCGCGAGCACGGTCACATGCTCGCCTGCGGCATGGACCCGAAGATGGTCATGTCCGAACTCACCGGACGCGCCTCGGGCTATTCCAAGGGCAAAGGCGGCTCGATGCACATGTTCAGCGCCGAAAAGCATTTCTACGGCGGGCACGGCATCGTGGGCGCACAGGTGCCGCTGGGCACCGGGCTGGCCTTTGCCAACAAGTATCGCGGCAACGACAACGTCAGCATTACCTATTTCGGCGACGGTGCCGCCAACCAGGGCCAGGTCTATGAAGCCTTCAACATGGCCGAACTCTGGAAACTGCCTGTCGTCTATGTGATCGAGAACAACCAATACGCGATGGGCACCAGCGTCGAGCGTTCGAGCGCCGAGACGCATTTCTACAAGCGGGGTTCCTCCTTCAACATTCCGGGCGAGCAGGTCGACGGCATGGATGCCGTGGCCGTGCATGCCGCCGGACAAAAGGCCATTGCGTGGTGCCGCGCAGGCAACGGTCCGACCATTCTGGAGATGAAAACCTACCGCTATCGTGGACACTCCATGTCGGATCCCGCGAAGTATCGCTCGCGCGACGAAGTCACGGCCGTCCGAGAGAAACGCGATCCGATCGAGCATCTCGCCCAGAATCTGATCGCGCAAAAGCTGGCCAGCGAAGACGACCTCAAGGCAATCGACAAGGAGACGCGTGCGGTCGTGAACGCCGCCGCCGAATACGCCACGGCCAGCCCCGAGCCCGATCCGGCCGAGCTCTACACGGACGTTTTGGTCTAGCGCATGTCCATCCAAATCCTCATGCCCGCGCTTTCGCCGACCATGGAAGAGGGCAAGCTCGCCAAATGGCTGGTCAAGGAAGGCGACGAAGTCCACTCGGGCGATATCCTCGCCGAGATCGAGACGGACAAGGCCACCATGGAATTCGAGGCCGTCGACGAGGGACGCATCGGCAAACTCCTTGTGGCCGAAGGCACGGAGGGCGTGAAGGTCAATCAGCCGATCGCAACTTTGCTTGGCGGCGATGAGAAGGCGTCCCCCGCAAGGCCCTCTCCTCGCTCCCCCCTTGAGGGGGAGCCAAGTTCGCGTAGCGAACTTGGTGGGGGGATGGCGAAAGCCGGACCGACGCCCCCGCCCAAAGCGGCCAAGGCTGCTTCGACCCTCCCCCAAGGGGATGGTGTAGGAGAATTGAGCGATCCAGAAATTCCTGAAGGCACCGAGATGGTGACCATGACCGTACGCGAGGCGCTTCGCGATGCCATGGCAGAAGAGATGCGCCGCGACGACACGGTCTTTCTCATGGGTGAAGAAGTTGCGCAGTACCAGGGCGCCTACAAAGTCAGCCAGGGCCTGCTTGAGGAGTTTGGCGCGCGCCGCGTCATCGACACGCCTATCACCGAACATGGCTTTGCGGGACTCGGTGTCGGCGCCGCTTTTGCGGGGCTGCGCCCGATCGTGGAGTTCATGACCTGGAACTTCGCGATGCAGGCCATCGACCAGATCATCAATTCGGCAGGCAAGACGCACTACATGTCGGGCGGACAGATGCGCGCGGCGATTGTTTTCCGCGGGCCAAACGGCCCCGCCGCGCGCGTCGGTGCGCAGCACAGTCAAGACTATTCCTCCTGGTATTCGCACGTCCCGGGCATCAAGGTCATTGCGCCGTACTTCGCGGCCGATGCGAAGGGACTGCTCAAGGCTGCGATCCGCGATCCCAATCCGGTGATCTTCCTGGAAAACGAAATCGCCTATGGCCGCTCGTTCCCGGTGCCGAAGCTCGACGACTTCGTGCTGCCGATCGGCAAGGCGCGCGTGGTGAAGCCGGGCAGGGACGTCACGCTCGTCGCCCACTCGATTTGCGTCGGCCTGATCCTGGAGGCGGCGGAGAAGCTGGCGGTCGAAGGCATAGACGCCGAGATCGTCGACCTGCGCACGCTGCGTCCGCTCGATACGGCGACCGTGATCGAGTCGGTGAAAAAGACGAACCGGCTCGTGACGGTAGAGCAAGGTTGGCCGATATGTTCCATCGGGTCTGAGATTTGCTCGCAAGTCGTAGAGCAGGCATTCGACTATCTCGATGCGCCGCCCATCAAGGTGACGGGCAAGGATGTGCCGATGCCCTACGCGGCCAATCTCGAGAAACTTGCGATTCCGCATGTCGAGGATGTGGTCGCGGCGGTCAAAGTGGTTTGCTATCGGTCCTGACGATGAACAGAAAGCCATCCCGGACGTGGAAGAAGGGTAGCTGCCACTGCGGCGCGGTGACGTTCGAAGTGCGCACCGGACCGGAAGTCGAACTCGTCGACTGCAATTGTTCGATGTGCCACCGGACCGGATATCTTCATCTCATCGTGCCAAAGTCGGATTTTCGCTTGCTGACCGGCAAGCGGAAGTTGACGAGCTATACATTCAACACGAAGACCGCCAAGCATACCTTCTGTTCGGTTTGCGGCGTCAAGTCCTTCTATGTGCCGCGCTCGCACCCCGACGGCTGGAGCGTGAATTTCCGTTGCCTCGATCCGAAGGATTTTGCTTCCGTCATCACGATCGAATTCGACGGTCAGAACTGGGAAAATAACGTCACCAAACTCTCGCCGCTGGAGAGTGCGTAGTGGTGACCCAGATCCTCATGCCCGCGCTGTCGCCCACGATGGAAGAGGGCAAGCTCGCCAAGTGGCTGGTCAAGGAAGGCGATCTGGTCAAGTCCGGCGACCTTCTCGCCGAGATTGAAACCGACAAGGCGACAATGGAGTTCGAAGCCGTCGACGAAGGCCGCATCGGCAAGCTTCTGGTTCCCGAAGGCGCCGAGGGCGTCAAGGTCAATGCACCCATCGCAACCTTGCTGGAAGACGGCGAGAAACCCGATATCGCCGCCGCGATGCAGTCGATCAAGTCCGCCGTCAGCGCGGAGGCAGTTCCGGTCGCTCCCAAACCGGCACCGAAGCCGGCCGCCCTGCCGACGCCGCCAGCAGCCGTGATCGCCGCCGTGGCCGTCGCACCTGCCGTTGCAGTCATTCAGCCAGGGCAGCGTGTCTTTGCGTCTCCGCTTGCCCGCCGGATTGCGCAGCAACGCGGCGTCGACATTGGCGCATTGCGAGGCTCGGGACCGCGCGGCCGCATCGTCAAGGCCGATGTCGAGACCGCGAAGCCCGGCGCCAGGCCGGCGAGCGCGACCTCCGTGCGCGCGGAACAACCAGCTCTCGCCACGATCGGCGGCATTGCGCCGCTGCCCGACGCGCGGGCTTACTTCAAAGCGGACGACTATATCGAAATTCCGCACGACTCGATGCGCAAGACGATCGCGCGCCGGCTGACGTCCGCCAAGACGCTGATCCCCAATTTCTACCTCACGATCGATTGCCGCATCGACACCCTCATGGCCACGAGGGCGCGGCTCAACGAGGCTGCGCCGAGGGAGAACGGCTTCAAACTCTCGGTCAACGACTTCGTCGTGAAGGCCAGCGCGCTCGCGCTCATTCGCGTGCCGCAAGTCAATGCGAGCTGGACCGACACGGCTGTGCTGCGGCACAAGCATGCCGATGTCGGCGTGGCGGTGGCGCTCGAATTCGGCTTGATCACGCCCATCGTCTTCCACGCCGAGGAGAAAGGTCTGGCTTTCATTTCAAACGAAGTGAAGTCGCTGGCCGAACGGGCGCGGGCAAAAAAGTTGAAGCCTTCCGAGTTCGAGGGCGGAAGCTTCGCGATCTCCAACCTCGGCATGTTCGGCGTCAAGGCCTTCACTGCGGTCATCAATCCGCCTCACGCGGCGATCCTTGCGGTTGGCGCGGGCGAAAAGCGAGCCGTCGTCGTCGGCGACAAGGTGGAAGTCGCGACCGTGATGACGGTCACGATGTCCTGCGACCACCGCGTCATCGACGGCGCCACCGGCGCGCGCTTCCTGCAGGCATTCAAGCAATTCATCGAAGAACCTGCTGCCATGCTCTTGTGAGGGGCCATGTCCGACGACATCGAAGCCATCCTCGAAGTTGGAAGCGCAGCGGCGGTCGAGATTGCCGCGTCCGCACTGGCGGCGCGCGGTGCCAAGGCGGGCACGTGCGCCAATTGCACAAGTCCGCTGCTCGGTGCCTATTGCGCCGTCTGCGGTCAGCCAACGCACACCCATCGCCGTTCGGTGGGGGCGTTGCTGCACGACTTCTTCGTCGACATTTTCAACTTCGACAGCCGGATCTTGCGCACGACGCGCGCGCTCCTTTTCCAGCCGGGCGAACTTCCAGCCGCGTTCCGCAGCGGCCGGACCCAGCCCTATGTTCCGTCGATCCGGCTGTATTTGTTCGTATCGCTGATATTTTTTGTGCTGCTCAGCGTGACGGGCATCGCCGTGCTTCAAGTCGAGGTTACCGCCACTCCAGTCAAGGTCGTGTGGGACGCAAAGGGAAACGCATTCATTCCCAATCCTGCGTTTGAAAAAGACGACGCGAACGACCCCGATGTCAAAAAATACATCAAGCCGCTCATTCCGATTTCAAAAGAGAAAGCCTCCCGTTCCGGCGGCGTGTTCGAGTACTCGACGAACCAACATTTCTTTTCGCGCATCGGTGCCTACCATTCCGCGATGCCCGCCGCGGCACGAAAACAACTGATCGAGTCTCCGCCGGGCCGAATCGACGTTCCCGACAAGGCGTTGTCCGACTGGATGCAGCGCAACGTCTACAGTTCGATCAACCGGATCGCCGCCGATCCGGCCGCGCTGAACGGCCCGCTTACGACTTGGTTGCCGCGGGCACTCTTTTTGCTCCTTCCGCTCTACGCTTTGCTTCTGGCGCTGTTCCACATCAGAAGGCGGAGGGACTTCTTCCTGGTCGATCATCTGGTGTTTTCGCTGAGCATCCATACATTCGCATTCGTTGCGCTCATCGCGGCCGCGGCGCTGGCACAGCTGTTCGAAGGTGCGCTTGTCGCGATGCTGCTTTTCGTCACGATTTCGCTTTACATTTTCATCGCCATGAAGCGCTTCTACGAGCAAGGCTGGATCGTGACGACGATCAAGTTCGTGTTCGTCTCGGGCATCTACACGCTCTTCTTCCTGCTGCCCGCGATGGCAGGTGCATTGGCGCTCAGTTTCATCGGAGGCGACATTGGCTGATGTGTTCGACGTCATTGTGGTGGGCGGCGGACCGGGCGGCTATGTCTGTGCGATCCGCGCGGCGCAGCTTGGCCTCAAGACGGCACTCGTGGAGCGCGACCGATTGGGCGGCATTTGCCTGAACTGGGGCTGCATCCCGACCAAGGCGCTGCTGCGCTCGTCCGAGATCTGGCACCTGATGCACCGCCTGGGCGAGTTCGGATTCAGCGCCGACAACTTCAAATTCGACCTCGGCAAGATTGTCGAACGTTCGCGCAATGTTTCGCAGCAACTCTCCAACGGTGTCGCGTTCCTGATGAAGAAGCACAAGATCGCGGTGATTGCGGGCGAGGCGAAGCTGACAGGCAAGGGCAAGCTCGCCGTGACCAAAGACGGCAAGACAGACGAATTTGCCGCGAAGAACATCGTGCTCGCCACCGGCGCGCGCGCGCGGACATTTCCAGGCATGGAGCCGGACGGGAAACTGGTCTGGACCTATCGCGAGGCGATGGTACCGCCTGCATTCCCAAAATCGTTGCTGGTCGTTGGCTCGGGCGCCATTGGCATCGAGTTTGCCAGTTTTTTTCGCACGCTGGGTGCCGAAGTCACCGTGGTCGAGGTCCTCGACCGCGTGTTGCCGGTCGAGGATGAGGAAATTTCCACGCTCGCCGCCAAGGCGTTCGCGAAACAGGGCATGAAGATCCGTACATCGACGACGGTAGAGAAGCTGGAGAAGGGCGCCGACAGCGTCACGGCAACACTCAAGGCAAAGGACGGCAAGAGCGAAACCCTCACGGTCGATCGCGTTATTCTCGCCGTCGGAATTGTCGGCAATTTCGAGAACATCGGCCTTGAAGCCGCTGGCGTGAAGGTCGACCGCACACATGTCACGGTCAACGAGTGGGGCGAGACCGGCGCATCTGGAATCTGGGCCATCGGCGATTTGGTCGGCGCGCCCTGGCTCGCGCACAAGGCCATGCATGAAGGCGTGATTGTCGCCGAGCGCATCGCCGGCGTGAAAGGCGTTCATCCTCTGGACGTCTCCAAGGTTCCTGGCTGCACCTATTGCTGGCCGCAGATCGCGTCAGTTGGCATGACCGAGGCAAAGGCAAAGGCCGATGGTCGCAAGATCAAAGTCGGCCGCTTTCCGTTTATTGGCAACGGCAAGGCCATCGCGCTCGGCGACGCCGACGGCCTGGTCAAAACCGTGTTCGACGCCGATACCGGCGAGCTTTTGGGCGCGCACATGATCGGCGCCGAAGTCACCGAGCTCATTCATGGTTACACCATCGCGCGCAGCCTGGAGGCGACGGAGGCCGAACTCGGCTCGACGATCTTTCCGCATCCGACTTTGTCCGAGATGCTGCACGAGGCCGTGCTCGACGCGGACAAGAAGGCGCTACATATCTAAGAGTTGTCGCACGTCCGCTGCCACGCCAGCGATGTCGTCGGTCTTGGTCGTAACCAGTCGCGCCCGGCCGTTACGGTCGAAGAAAAATACGGCCGCGGAATGCATCACTTCGTATGCGTGCCCGGGTGAGTCCGGCGCCACGCTGTAGATCACGCGATAGCGGCGGGCCACATCGATCAACTGGTCATCCGTGCCGCGAAGCCCGTCGATCTGCGGCGCGAAAGACTTCACATAGCTCCTCAGAATTTGCGGCGTGTCCCGGTTGGGATCGACTGTCACGAACAGAACGCGCACATCGTTCGCCCTCGGGCCAAGTTTCTGGATCGCGTCGGAAAGATTGGCCAAGGTGGCCGGGCAGATGTCCGGACAGTGCGTGTACCCGAAGTAGAGAATTGCGATCTTGCCCCGATAGTCCGGTGCCTGAACCGCTGAGTCATCGTTTGCGCGCGTCAGCGAGAATTTCAGCGCCGGCATGGCACCCGAAATGTCGGTCGCATGCCAGTTCGAAACCGGCCGGCCACAGGCGGCCAGCAGGACGAAGAGGCAAAGCGCTGCCAAACGGCTGACAATCATGTTTTCGGGATAGCACGGGCCCGCGGGGAGGGCGCGTCACGGTCCGGTGTGCATCTGTGACCAATCGCCTCGCAATGCCGGCGCGTCGCGTTTTATAACGCCCCGATGAAACGCCCGGCCAACGAATGGCTTTTGTTCGGCGGTCTGCTCGCGGCGGGCGGCGCCATCGACACGGTGTGCCGGCTTTATCCCGCCGAGCTGCCGTTCTGGCTGCCATGGGAATTCTCCTGGCCGGTGTTCCTGGCGACCGCGTTGATCCTGGTCTGGTTTTGGCGTGGCTGGAACCGGGTCGCCGTCGCCGAGCGGCCTGCGATATGGCGCGCTGCAAGTTTCCTGATTGGAGTTCTCTCTTTCTACATCGTGTTGCAGACCCATGTGGATTATCTCGCGCAGCACATGTTTTTCGTGCACCGCTGGGCGCATTTCGTTTTGCATCATGCTGGCGCCTTTCTGATTGCGCTGGGCGCGGGCGGCCCGCTGCTGCGCGCAGGAATGCCGGTCTTCCTTCTGCCGGTGGTCGATGCGAAGCCGGTACGACGCGCCGTCGATTTCCTGCAGCACCCGGCCATCGCGCCGCTGTTGTTCGTGGCTCTGCTCTATTTCTGGCTGATCCCAGCGATCCATACGCGCGTGATGCTGGACGTCAATCTCTACGACCTGATGAACTGGACGATGGCGATCAACGGCGTGATGTTCTGGTCCCTCGTTCTCGATGGACGGGCGAAGCCGCCGGCCCGCCTTTCCCATCTGATGCGGGCTGCGATGATCCTGATCATCGAACTACCGCAGATGGTCCTGGGTGCCGTGCTCTCCCTGTCGATGACCGACTATTATCCGGTCTACGAAATCTGCGGCCGCATTCTGCCGATGACCGCGCTGAACGACCAGCATTATGGCGGGCTGATCATCTGGCTTCCCGGCACCTTGACCAGCTTTGCCGCGATGATCGCCGTGCTGTGGACGATGCGGATCAACGAGGAGAGGGCGGAAGCCTCAAGGGCCTAACCGCCGGACCACTCCGTTTCGCCCAACTCGTGCGGCTGCAATTTCTCGTCGACGTCGAACCAGCGCAGTCGCACCAGCGCCGGCGTGAGGGGCGCTTCGATCGAGGTTGTCACCACAGGCATCTTGGTGTCGATTGCGTGCCACGAGAATTGGCCGCCCGATGGCGGCGGCGGAGCTTCGAGATCCTGATGCAACGGATTGGTTCCGGTCGCCACGAACAGCCGCGCGCCATGAACGTCCAGCCCTTCGAGGAACAGCGTGCTGCGCAGATAGCCTCCGTACGTCGCGCGATTGCGGCAGGCGGACGGCGTTCCAATAAGTTTCGGTGGTTCAGGCGCGGGCGCCGAGCTGTCCAATCTGAGGTTTAACGAAACGAACTGGCACGGCACGGTAGATGCGACACTTCCGGACATCGGAACAAACATTCCGCCATCGGTGCGCCAGAGCGGACCGTTGGCCGCCCCGCTCGCGTGCGGAGCGTTCGTTCCCGTCACCGTGTGGTTCGGAACGGCACAAGCGCCAGCCAACAGCATCAGCGGGAGTGCGAACACAGTTCTATTGTTCACAGAGCACCTCAATCAATACCCGATCGCCATGCCGTCCTTACGCATTTCCGATCCGCCCCAATAAACATGGGTGGCCGGGTCTCGCATGATCGCCTGGTAGCCGCCGAACGCGCCGGTGCCGGGCATGATCGTGTAGCCGCGCGCGGCTAGCGCCGTCTTTACTGCCGGATCGAAGCCCGACTCCATCTCGACGATGTTTCCGCTCGGCGGTTCGCCGGTGACTTCGCTGCCGCCATGGTGATACCAGCGCGCCGCGTCTCCGGCCTCCTGCACATTCATGCCGAAGTCGATGATGTTGCTCAGCACCTGAACATGACCCTGGGGCTGCATGTCGCCGCCCATCAGGCCGAACGCCATGAACGGCTGGCCGTCCTTCATCACGAAGCCCGGAATGATCGTCTGGAACGGCCGCTTGCCGGGCGCGTAGACGTTCGCCGCTGTCGGATCGAGCGAGAACAGCTCGCCGCGATCGTGGAACATGAAGCCCAGATGATCGGCCACCAGTCCCGAACCCATGCCGCGATAGTTCGACTGGATGAGCGACACCATCATGCCGTCCTTGTCGGCCGTGGTCAGATAGGTCGTGTCGCCCTGGCCGAGCTGCGGATCGCCGGGCCCGACACTCGGATTGGCCTTGGCCAGATCGATCAGCTTGCGCCGCGCATCGGCATAGGCATCCGACAGAAGCGCCTTCATCGGCACGTTCGCGAACTTCGGATCGGCGTAGTACTTCGCAAGGTCTTCGTAGGTCAGCCGTTTGGCTTCGAGCATCGCGGTCAATGCGTCGGCGCTGCCGGCGCCCATGGCCTTGAGATCGAAGCCCTTCAAAATTTGCAGCATTTGCAGGACGGCTGCGCCCTGGCTGTTCGGCGGAAGTTCATAGACGTCATAGCCGCGATAATTCACGCCAAGCGGGTCGACCCACTCGCCGTGATGCGCCGCGAAATCCTCGTAGCGCAGATCGCCGCCGATGCGCTTGAAGTAGGCGTCGATCTTGTGCGCAATCTCGCCCTTGTAATATGCGTCGCGTCCGCCCTTGGCGATCAAGGAGAGCGTGTGTGCCAGATCGGGATTGCGAAACACCTCGCCCTCGGCCGGCGCGTGTCCGTCGATCAGGTAGGTGTGGCGCGCATTGTCGAGCTCCTCGATCATCGCGGCGCCGCGCTCGAACGCCTTCATGTTGCCTTTCCAGTACAGCGAAACCAGCTGCGTCACCGGAAAGCCGTGCTTCGCGTAGCCGATGGCTGGCGCGAGGTCTTCGGCCAGGGACAGCTTGCCGAATTTGGCGTGCAATGCTCCCCATCCGTCGACGGCGCCGGGAACCGTGATCGCCAGCGAGCCAAATTTGGGAATATGCGGCTCATAGGGCGTGCCCATTTTGATGCTGACCGCCTTGATCTCGGCGATCATTTTGTCGAGGTCGCGGCCGCGCGCGGAATGGCCCGAGCCGTTGTAGCCGTACAGCTTCCTGGTCTTCGGATCCCACACGATGGCGAACAGATCGCCGCCGACGCCGTTCG
>JANYBR010000409.1 GCA_025360685.1 Pseudomonadota bacterium | reverse complement strand
AGCGGTTGGACGAAGGTCGAGTGTTCCATCTTGAGGGGCTGGAAGATGTGATGCGCGACATAGTTCTCAAACGCTTCACCTGATGTCCTCTGCACAATGTAGCCGGCGAGCGACGCGCCATAGTTCGAATAGGCCGATACTTCGCCTGGCGGATAAATCCGCGCCGGCATGCCGTTGACCAGCGCATCGCGCAGGGTGAGCAAGCGCGCAGGGTCGTCGACCATCAGGCCCTTGATGTGTTCCTCAAAACCGGACGTGTGCGTCATCAAGTTGCGCAACGTGATCGGTTTGCCGAAGGCTTCGGGAATCTTGAAGTCCAGGTAGTCGTTCACGTCGTGATCGAGATCAAGTTGCTTCTTCTCGACAAGCTGCATCACAGCCGTCCAGGTGAAGAGCTTGGAGATTGAGCCCGGACGAAAGAGCGTTCGCGCAGGATCAACGGGCTTGCGCGAATCGATGTCCGCGTAACCATAGCCTTTCTCAAGCAGTACATGGCCGTCCTTCACGACGACTACGACCGCGCCGGCGATGTCGGCGCGGGCCATGGCATCTGGAAAGAAACCGTCAAGGTATGCTTCCAAATCGTCATGCGTCAGCGCGTGAGGGGCGGCCGCCGGAAGGGGTGTCGGCGCAGCCGCGATGTGGGCGGGGGGCAGCGCGGCGCCAAGACCAAGCCCGACGGCGCACAGCAACGCCGCCAGTCGCAAAATCGCTCGCATGTCCCCTCCACGTGCCGAGTTGCGCTCTCAGCCACTCACGAAAATTCGAAATGCTTGTCCAGCTGCTGGCGGATTGCGGTCATGTGCTCGAAATATTGCTGGAAGCCGCCATTGTAATTGCCGTCCTGGCGGCGGTTGAACTCGCCTTCGAAATTGTAATAACCCGGCGTGCAATCCTGGTTGCGCGTGGTCTTGCCGCGATGCTCGATCACCTGCTGCACCCACCACTCCTCGGTCTCCGGCAGGACGTCGATCGTGTCGTAGCCATGTTCACGTGCGTGCTTGATGCACTCGGCGATGTGATCGCCTTGCGTTTGCAGCATGAAGGTGAGGTTAAACTGGAACGACGCCTGGTAGCCGCCCATGATGAAAAGATTGGGATAGCCGTGCGTGTGCACGCCCAGCAGGGTGCGCAACCCGTCCTTGTAGGTTTCGTTGATTTCGATTCCGTTGCGGCCCCTGATCTGGTTGTAGATGCCGGTCTTCTGCACCTCGAAGCCCGTGGCGTAGATCAACACATCGAGCGGATAGGTGCGGCCTTCGAACACCGGTCCTTGCGGCGTGATCTCGGTGATGCCCTTGCCGTGCGTGTCGACCAGATGGACGTTGGGCCGGTTGAACGCCGGCAGGTACTCGTCGTCGAAGCACGGCCGCTTGCACATGAACATGTACCAGGGCTTGAGCGACTCCGCGGTCGCCTTGTCCTCGACCACTTCCTCGATGCGCCGGTGGATGCGCATCATCATGTCGATGTTGGCGTTCTCCTGACGGCGGATTTTGTCTTCGCGCGACAGTGCGGCTAGTTCGGCCTTTGTCTCTGGATCGCCTTCGCGGATGCGCATGGCTTTCATGCGCCGCGCTTCCTGCCAGCCGGGCCGGCGCGACGCGGCCCATTCCGGATCGGTGGGGCGGTCGTTGCGGAAGTCGATCCCCGATGGCGTGCGCTGGAAGACGTAGAGTTCCTTGGCCGCCTTGCCGAGGCGCGGGATGGCCTGCACGGCCGAAGCGCCGGTTCCGATGATGCCGACGACCTTGTCCGAGAGCTTCGACAGATCCTCGCCCGTAAAGTCGTAGTCCCAGCGCGAGGTGTGGAAGGAAAACCCCTTGAACGATTCCATGCCCTTGATCTTCGACAGTTTGGGCTTGGACAAGGTGCCGTTGGCGCAGATCACGAACTTGGCCTTCATCATGTCGCCGCGATCGGTACCGATGCGCCAGAGTTTTTCCTTCTCATCCCATACGGTTGAGGTCACGGTCGTACGGAACACTGCGAGGTCGTACAGATCGTAGCGCCGCGCGATGGCCTGGCAGTGCGCGAAAATCTCCGGCCCCTTGGCATAGAGACGCGAGGGCATGACCTTCATCTCGTCGAGCAGCGGCAGATAGTCGTAGGAAGGCACGTCGCAGGCTGCACCCGGATAGCGGTTCCAGTACCAGGTGCCGCCGACATCGGCGCCGCGCTCGACAATGCGGATGCTGGCCACGCCGCGCTCGCGCAGCCGGGCCGCGGTCAGCAGCGCCGAGAAACCACCGCCGATGAACAGGCACTCGACCGTGTCGTGGATCGGCGCGCGCGCCGCACCATCATCCGCATACGGGTCGATTTCATATCGCGCGAGTTCGCCGGTCAGATCGGAGGTGTACTGGGCCGTGCCTTCGGGGCGATATTTGAGGCGCAGGTCGCGCTCTTCCGCGAACTTGTCCTTGATCCTGTCGTAATAGTCCTGCGGCTTGGCGTCCTTCGTCGCACTCATGCCTGCTGCCTCTTGATCCCCAGCGAATATTTTGGGGTACCGGAGCGGCTTGTGCAAGGACGCCGCGCGGTCCCGACGCCGGCGCTCAGGTTTTCTTGGGCGACATCACCAATAAGGCAAGGACTACCGCAACCAGACCGAGGGCAGGAACGTCACCGAGCATGTGGCCCATATGCTCTTCGGCGCTGAACGACTGGAACCCCATGATCCCCGCATGGACCACGCTGGACCAGATGGTGAACCAGATCAGGCTCAAATTGGCCTGCGGATTGCGTGACGCCAGCAGCAGGAAAACACCGAGCGTCGCGTAAACGCCCACAATCATCATGAAGTACTGCGACTCATACGGCGCACCGTGATGCCAGGCCCAGCCTGATGGCCAGATTATCGCCAAGGGGTAGACGAGAAGAAAAATTGCGCCGAATAAGGCCAACGCAATTCGCAGAAGTGTTTCCCGATTTAGCATTTGGAGAACTCCCCTAATTTGCAGCCGACTTTGTTGACCTGATCTCCATGCCGCTAGAACAGCGTGGGACTCGAATTCGCGATGCTCTACGCAGCTTATATCGCCGACTACACCTGCGCGACCAGAAGATTGCGGTCCGTGAGCTGAGTCGCTACAGCGACTGGCCGTCGTCGACCGTCAGCAGCGATCCGGTGATGGTGCGCGAGGCGTCGGACGCGAGCAGCAGCAGCATGCCGTCAAGATCGCTCTCCTTGGCCAACCGCTTGCGGGGAAAGCCGTCGATCTGTTTTTTGCCCTTCTCGCTGGCGAACCATTCGTCGTTCAGTTCAGTCTCGATGAAACCGGGACAGATCGCGTTGACGTTGATGCCCTTGCGCGCCCATTCGCGCGCCAGGCATTGCGTCATCATTGCGAGGCCGGCCTTCGAGATGCAGTAGGGCGTCACGCCGGGCAGCACGCGGAAGCTGCCGATCGATGCGACGTTGATGATGCGGCCCTCCCGTTTGGCCGCGATCAGCCGGCGCCCCACTTCGGTCGCGAGCAGGAACGGCCCGCGCAGGTTTGTGCCGATCACCTTGTCGAACTCGGATGCGGAAATCTCGGCGGAGAGTCCCAGTACGCTCAAACCGGCATTGTTGACCAGGATGTCGACGGGTCCGAGCGCCGCCTCGGCCTCGTCGAGCGCTGGAGAAATGCGCGTCTCGTCGGTGACATCGAGGACGACCGCCGCCGCACGCCCACCGGATTTTTCGATCTCGCGCTTGACGGCGTCGAGGCGGTCCGCCCGCCGGCCGGCCAGAGCCACCGTTGCACCGGCGCGGCTCAAGACTTTCGCGAAATGCCGTCCGAGACCGCTGGTCGCACCGGTCACAAAGGCTGTATGTCCCGTCAAATCGAATTGCATGACAATCTCCGAATGCCGATAATTCTCTACCTGCCCAATTCTCCAGATGGTAATCCGCCGTCATGCAGATCGATATCGTTTCCGACACAGTGTGTCCCTGGTGCTTTATCGGCAAGCGCCGGATCGAGCGCGCCATGGCCATGCGTCCCGATGTAAAATTCGAGGTGTTTTGGCGGCCTTACCGGCTCGACCCGAACGTGCCGCGCGAAGGCGTCGACCGAAGAGCCTATCTCAAGGCGAAGTTCGGCGACTCGCCGCGCAGCTCCGCGATGGGCGATGCGATCCGCAGCGAAGGCGCCGGAGAGGGCATTCCATTCGCCTTCGACAAGATCGCCAAGACTCCGAACACGCTCGACTCGCATCGTCTGGTCCGCTGGGCGGCTGGCGCCGGTGTTCAAGACGCAGTGGTCGAGCGGCTGTTCAAAGCCTACTTCATTGACGGCCGCGACGTCGGGGATCCGTCCGTCTTGAGCGCAATTGCCGAAGAGTCCGGCATGGACGGTGCGCTCGTGACAAACCTTCTCGCCGGCGATGCCGACCTGGAGCCGGTCGAACGCGAAGCGGGCATGGCAAGCGAGATGGGCATCAGCGGCGTGCCGACTTTTATCTTCGACAGCAAGCTCATGATCTCAGGCGCGCGCGAACCCGAACTGCTGGTGCGCATCATCGACAAGGCGCTCGAAGCTGCTAGTGGATCGGCGCAGTAACGCTGTTCGACTCTGCCACGACTTTGACCTGAACCGTGGCATAATGGGGCAACGGAAGCTTCGCCGTGACCGAGACCGGCAGCAGCGCCTGGATCACGACCTCATTGCCGCGGGGAGGGTTCGCCAGAAATTCGATCACTTCAGTGTCGGACTCCGGAATGTGGAAGTCCTTCATATGCAGGCGCGGCAATGTCCAGCCGC
>JANYBR010000239.1 GCA_025360685.1 Pseudomonadota bacterium | reverse complement strand
GCCGGCGAGCAGGATGTTCAGCGCAATCTCGTTGGGAGTCTTCTGGCGCTCCGCACCCTCGACCAGCGCGATCATGCGGTCGATAAAGGTCGAGCCCTGAGCCGCAGTGATCTTCACCTTGATCGAGTCGGAAATGACCATCGTACCGCCGGTCACCGCCGACCGGTCGCCGCCAGATTCGCGGATGACAGGCGCGGACTCGCCGGTGATCGCGGCTTCGTTGACCGAGGCAACGCCCTCAATCACCTCACCATCGCTGGGGATCAGATCCCCGGCTTCGACCAGCACGATGTCGCCGACCTTAAGCGCGGTGGCCGGAACAAGGTTCCACCTCGTTCCGCCCTTTTCGTAGAGCTTTGCGGCGGCGTCTGTCTTGGTTCTGCGCAAAGAGGCGGCCTGGGCCTTGCCACGGCCTTCCGCGACCGCTTCGGCGAGATTGGCGAAGATCACTGTGAACCAGAGCCACAGATTGATCTGGAAGGCGAAACCTAAATGCGGCACACCCGTTAGCAGGTCGCGGAAGAACAGAATTGTCGTCAAGGTGGCCACGATCTCCACGACGAACATGACCGGATTGCCCAACATGTGGCGCGGGTCGAGCTTCAGAACGGAGTCCCAAAAAGCGGGGATCAGGATTTTCGGATCCGTCATCGTGCTCGCCGACGTGCGCTTGTTCAGCTTCTCGATGCCCATCGGCCGGTCGGTTGTCATGCTCATGATAGCTGGTCCTTAAAACTGATTGCCGGCGACCATCGCGAAATGCTCGACGATCGGGCCGAGAGCGAGCGCGGGGAAATAGGTCAGGCCACCGACAATTAGGATCACGCCGATGAGAAGGCCGACGAATAGTCCGCCGTTGGTGGGAAAGGTGCCCGCCGAGGGCGGCACGATCTTCTTGGCCGCCAGCGAGCCGGCCACCGCCAGCATCGGCACGATCATCAGGAACCGGCCGATCAGCATCGCAAAGCCGATCGTCACATTGTAGAAGAGCGTGTTAGCGCTGATGCCCGCGAACGCGCTGCCATTGTTGCCCGTGCCGGATGTGTAGGCGTAGAGAATCTCGCTGTAGCCGTGCGGTCCCGCATTTGCCGGTCCGGCAAGCCCTGCCGGCAGAACCACGGCCAGGGCCGTGAAGCCGAGAATCGACAGCGGTAGGATGAGAATGGCCAGCATCGCCATCTTCACTTCTTTCGCTTCGATTTTCTTGCCGAGATATTCCGGCGTGCGGCCGACCATGAGTCCGGCGACGAACACGGCGACCACCGCGAAGAGCAGCATGCCGTAGAGCCCGGAACCGACTCCACCGAAGATGATCTCGCCCAGCATGATGTTGAGCAGGGGAATCATGCCGGCCAGCGGCATCAGGCTGTCATGCATGGTATTGACCGCGCCGCACGACGCGTCGGTGGTGATTGTCGTGAACAGCGCGGAATTGGCTATGCCGTAGCGGACTTCCTTGCCTTCCATGTTTCCGCCGGCCTGTAGCGCACCTGCCGTCTGATCGATGTGAAGCGAGGTAAAGGCGGGATTTCCCGGCGCTTCCGCGGCATACACGACGGCGACACCGGCCAGGAACAGCAATCCCATCACAGCGAAGATCGCCCAGCCTTGACGCTGGTCGCCGACCATGCGGCCAAACATGTTGGTGAGCGCAGCACCCAGCGAGAAAATCAGGACGATCTGAACCAGATTGGTGAGCGCATTGGGGTTCTCGAACGGATGGGAGGAGTTGGCATTGAAGAACCCACCGCCGTTGGTGCCCAGCATCTTGATCACTTCTTGCGACGCCACCGGGCCCTGGGCGATCGCCTGCTTGACGCCTTCTAGATTAGTCGTGTCGGTATAGGCCAGCAAGTTCTGCGGCATGCCCTGCCACACGAAAAACAAGCCGACCACAATCGAGATCGGCAGGAGGACGTAGAGCGTGCAACGGGTCATATCGACCCAGAAATTGCCAACGGTTTTTGCCGAGCGCCGTGCGAAGCCGCGTACCAACGCAACGGCCAGCGCAATGCCGGTGGCGGCGGACAGGAAATTGTGAACCGTCAGCCCGGCCATCTGAACTAGATAGCTCATGGTCGTCTCGGGAACGTAGGACTGCCAATTGGTGTTGGTGACGAAACTCATGGCCGTATTGAACGCCAGATGCTCGCTAACGTTGGGGAATTTCTGCGGATTGTACGGCAGTACTGTCTGCAGGCGCATGAGCACGTAGAGAGAAACAAAGCCGGCCAAACTGAACGCCAGCATGGCTAAACCGTAAATTACCCAGTGCTGCTCTTCTTCCTCATCCACGCCGCTTATGGCATAGAAGGCGCGCTCGATCGGATGCAAAAGGGGCGAGAGAAACGTCTTCTCTCCGTTAAACACGGCGGTCAGGTAGGCGCCGAGCGGTGCCGTGATTGCAATGACGATCGCGCAATACAGTGCGATCTGAATCCAGCCATTGATCGTCATGGGATGTGTTCCTCAGAACCGCTCGGGGCGGATCAGCGCATAGACCAGGTAACCGAGCACAAAGATTGTGACCGCGGCGGCGAGCGCATAGTCGAATGCCATCGTTGGTCTCCTACAGCCGGTCGCACGCGACGGCGTACGCGATGGCAAGGGCGAAGAACCCGAATCCCGAAACGACCAGAACCAAATCCATCATGATTTTGCTTCTGCCACCGATCTGCAAAACCAACAAGCAAACTGAACCATTGCTCAAGCTCCAAAGATGATTTCAATCAAAGCTGCAAACGCGAGTGGAATGAGAAGGGCCAGTCCCGTCTCAAACAGAAGCTGTCTTGGAGAATTGTCTGCCCGCGACGAACGCAGGACACTAGGCGCCACATCGGGATCACCGGCGGCGAACCAATCCCAGCGCTCAGGATCGGACCAGGTGCGAACGAAGCGCATCTAATGCTCCAGACTTTGTTGTCAGGTGCGAAAGATGGTCTTCCTGGCCATATGAATTCGAGACGGTCAAAAGTGCCGAAATATAAAAAGGCCATATAGGGATGCCGGGACATTCGCGCACCACCCGCGAAATTGGGTGACTATTGCCATTCACGCGCGCCGGATACGCCGCAGCATTCAAAACCACGCATCGTGCGCGGCGGCATTTGGCGCAAAATGGACTTCGTCCGAATGACTGCTTTCCACCCAAAGCGGACATCCGAACTAACGTTTCCCGGCTCTCGAGCTTCGGCTACAGCAGCTGTACGAATGAAAAGGGTTGCCGACGGGCGGAGCTGCACAAGGTGGGCCCTCGTTGACTCGGTTCAGGATGCGTCCGTCAGCAAAGTTGTACTCGTCACGCGCGCTTGCGTTCTGGCCGAAGGGCCACAAGTTTTCTACACACGCCTCGTTGCTCGCTTGAGACACACCTCGCGCCCAGAGGAGTTTCCGAAATCCTAAATGACCAAAATTTGTCACAGCCGGAAGCGAAGATTCGCCAACGCGAACTGAGGCCAATTACGAATTGTTAGCCAGTTTGATCTTCCATAGGGCGCTTGGTCGGCAGTGTCTGGCGAGGGAACACGTTTATTCAGAATGACACCATCGATAGGCGTGCGCGATGTCATCAGATTCCAAGTGGCATGAAGACATGCCAGACCGACGTGGGTCGCCGCGGACCAGCGTGCAATGGCCAGCGAGACTCCTATTCGGGGGAAGGAGTTTGGACTGTACTGCGCGGAACATTTCCGAGACCGGAGCCGCTTTGACCGTACCCGATGCGAAGAGCATCCCACACAGAGTATCGCTCATCATCACTGGAAAACCCGGTCAACGAATGGCTGAAATAGTCTGGCGCACGCCCGACTCGCTCGGGCTTCGATTTTCGACTCTCTAAACCAGATCACTCTGGTCGTTTGAACAATCCAACTTAGCGTCAGAGCGCAGGCATAAGGTCACGACGGCTCGGTGATCTGCGTGTTCGACTTGGTCTGGACGCGCTCTTCGTAAGTGAACTGTTTCCATTCGCGCGTCTGAGCCCGCGTCCAATATCTGTTGGTACAGGTGTTGGTACGGGAACAAGTCTGGAAAACACATGCATACAAATCAAAGCCTTAAATGACTTTGTGGTCGCTGCCGGGCCCCGCACACTGGTCACATCGCCGTTCGGGCTCTGGTCAGCGGTCGGCTTCGAAGGGACTTTTGAGACGTCCAACAAGACTGCGTTCGATAGACTATGTCCACTGGCCACTCGAAATAGACATTCACGCGGCCGCGTGATGGTTCACTCTCTTCCAAATGCCCGCTGTCGGTGCGGTAGTCCTACTTTTTTGATGTTCTCGTAGTACGGAATAACGACTTCGCGCGAGCCTTGCGCAGCTTTTCCGAGCATCGAAAGCGTTATGGGGTGGATGACAGTTTCGTCCACCAGAATCTCAACGCAGGCTGGCTTGCCGCTCTTCAGAGCCCGCTCCATCGCCGGAGCGATGTCGTCAAAGCGCGTGACGTATTCTGCGTGACAACCGAAGCCGGCAGCAACGGCCGAATAGCGCGTGTCGCCGAGTCTCGTGATCGCGCTGTAGTTGGCACCAAACATGATTTGCTGACCATGGATGGACATGCCCCAGACGCGGTTGTTCAGTACGACTGTGACGATCGGCAAGTTGTGCCGCACCATGGTGTCGAATTCCTGAAGATGAAAACCCATCGCGCCGTCGCCGGTGACCTGCACCACGCGGCGCTCCGGAAACGCCGTCTGCAATCCAATGGCAAAACCCGGACCAATGCCCAGGCAGCCAAGATATCCGTGCGACAAGACCCTTCCGGGACCACTGATTCTAACGCAGTCGCTGGCCCAACTCGCCGACTCGCCTCCGTCGAATGCGTACGCGGCCTCCTGCCCTGAGGCCGCCATTACAG
>JANYBR010000230.1 GCA_025360685.1 Pseudomonadota bacterium | reverse complement strand
AGAAAGGCGCAGTTGCCGTCATCGGCCCGGGCTTTCTCGATGGCCTGCGTGAGTTCTGCGCGCAGCGAGTTGCGGTTGAGGTGGCCCGTCAATTCATCGCGCGTGGCCAGATAGGTCAGGCGCTGCATTTCGCGCTGGCTCTCGGTCGTGACCCGCAGCAGGCCCGACAGCCGTTCGGTACGCCCGTCCGCACGCTGCTGACGCACGCCGACCATGGTCAAACCGATCGAACCCATGGCCGAAGACGCTTCGAGAGAAAGTTCGAAATGGGATTGCTGTGCCGCGCGCGTTTCGATTATCGATACAATGCGGGCGCGCGCATCCGGATTGAGCCAGGCGAGAAACGAGGCGCCGCGTGAAAGTCGCTGCGCGTCATGGTGATAGGGCAACAAATCGACGGCGCCATCCCAGCCGATGCGATCGTCGGCAATCGTCCAATCGAACGACGCGACGGCTGAAGCGAGCATCGCATAGCGCAGCCGTTCGGCGCGCTCGGAAGCGCTTAGCGCATCCAGGCCATCTGCTGGCTTTGTCTGTAGCGGCTGACTTGCCACACCCACCGTCCCCGGCCGTATTTCGGCCTTAGCCCGGGAGTGTGCGGCGCCGGCCTTAAAAAACTCGTAAGTCCTGTGGCAGCGCGTCCGACCGGAAACCTCGGCCCGCGGTTTGCGTTAAGAGAAGGTTATGAGCCTTCTGGCGACACATCTGGCACTGGCCGCGGCGCGGACTCGAAGCGCGATCGCCGAGCCGTGCCGCACCGCCAACACCAGCAATTTCAATACGCTAGACGCCGGCGGAGATCGCCGCGAACGTTCCTGGACTGAACTTTCTGCCGCGCCGCGCCAGTCGCGAGCGTGCCAAAGCGGCACAATCGAATTTGGCCCGCTGTGGAACGGTCCCGCCCTGCGTCCGGCCTTCGTCGCACAAGTGCTGGGTCAGGTGATTATGAATCATCCGAGCCGGGCGGCAGGCCTAGCCGCGCTCTGCTACCGGCACGGCGCGGCGCAGGTTTCCTCTGCGCTGCTGCTCGACGTCAGCATCTGACACGCGCGACAGAGCCAAGGCCGTTCCCAGTAACCCAACCGCCGAAAACAACAGCTGCGCGCTGCCCGCGCCCTCCAGGGCCAGGCACGAATTGGCTGCAAGAATAGCCATCGCTGAGAGCATCGCCTGGATCGACGAATGCCGCGCCCGGGCGAACTGACGCGCCGCGATAACAAGGATCGCGACCGCCGCAATGCTCGACGGTGCCAGCGCAAACGCTGTCATTCCCGTCATCGCGCTGGCGACACCGCCGAGACTGACGGCCATCAATCCGAGAGTTGCGGGCATCGGCGGTATGCGATGCTCGAATCCTGCAAACGCCGCCAGCGCAAGGACGGCCACCGCGATGGCGGCAACGATCAATGCGACGGCGTCCGCGGCGGCAGGCACGATCAATGCCGCCACGGCCGGGGCCGCGAATAGAACCGCCGCGAAGCGCAGGTTCACGCGTGCGCGGGCGCAAGCGCCAAGCGCGACGAACCATACGGCGATGCACACCGCATCGAGGATGCCGGCGGACAACATTTCGATCATGGCGATTTGGCGAGCAAATCAAGCACCAGCGCCTTGATCTCGGCCAATGCGCGTTCGACCCGCTCGAGTCGTTCGTTCAGCTGCGCAAGGTTGTCGCCGCGCGCGTCCTTCGGCACCGGCGTCGACACTCCGGCACGTTCGGCAATTTCCGCCGGCGGCACGCCCAGCAGCGCCGAGAGTGTACGCACGTCGCCGGCGCTGAGTTCGCGCTGATCCTTCCACAATTCGGAAATCTGTTCGGCATTGAGCCCGAGCGCTGCTGCGATATCCGATCGCCGCAGCCCTACCGCCCCCAAACGTTCGTCGAACCAGGCCGAATCGAAAAACAGAGCCATCAGACTGCAAGTTTACGCGCCTTCTGCGACGCTGAAAACTTAGCGCGACGCGGCGAACTCCGGACGCGATATGTAGGCGGCACCGATGACATGGCCGTAACCGCCCTGCTGGACGATGACCGCCACGCCGTCATGCGGCAGGCCCGCCATCGCCGAACGCGGCAATGTCAGTGTCAAGGTGTCACCCTTCCAGACACCGACCGCGCGCACATCGCCGACCACATTGTGATAGGTGATGGTGCGGCCTTCATTTTCACCCGCCCTGATGTTGACGTTGACGGCGGAGCGGATGTGAAACATCCACACTGTCGCATTTTGCGCGCCGTCCGCGGCGCCGATCTTGATGTGCATCTCCTGCCGATTTTCGACTACCGAAACCGGAACAAAGGGATCGGCGACGCGCGCCTGCATCAGTTTGGCGGGCGGCGCCGGTGCCGCGGCAGACGACGCGATTGCGATCGAGGCAACGCGCGCTGCGCCGGCAGCCTCAGAATTGCGCGCGTCGGCTACGACAACAGTCGGCTCTATGCTCTGGCGCCTGGCGTCGATCGCCGCCTCGACGCTCGCGACTCGGCCGCCCACGACATCCACCACGCCATCGACGATGATCTGGGGAGTATAGACTCCGCCATGCCCCATGGCCTCGGCGTAAGCCTTCTGACGGCGCGTGTTCGCATCGCTCGCCAGCGTGTCCCTCCAGCCCAGCATATCCCAGTAGGTGATCGGCAGACTGAGCGCGATGAGATCGGCACGTTGCGCAAGCTTTCCCAGCAACGCGTCCGCTGGCGGACAGGTGTTACAGCCCTGACTGGTATAGAGTTCCACAACGACGGGCCGTGCGGCCCCGGCAACAGCCGCCTGGCCGGCAAGCATGCAAAGGCCGGCCAAGGCCACCGGGAATGCGCGAAAAAGCGATGTCATGCCGCGACCATAGGGCCAGTGCCGCAGCCGCTCCAGTCACTTCCAATTGAATTCGGCCTAGCCGACCGGCAGTGCCGGAAAACCTGCCATTTCGCTACACCCGATACCCGGATTGTCGCGGCAAAACGCCAGTCACGACTCTGTGTCGACTGTGCATCAGATGCCGCACAATCACATCGACTCGTGCGCGTACCGTTGACGCGACGCGGGCCGCCTCATAGGTTCCGCGCCCATTTTTGAAGTGACCAACGGTGGCGGGAAATCCCGTCCGCCGCGACGGCGTTTGGGGCGGAGCGCACAGATGGCACAGATTCAGGTGGAAAATCTCAGCAAATCCTATCGTATCGCCGCGCGCGACCCAGGACTTGCGGGCGCGGTGCGCGGTCTGTTCCACCGACGCACGCGCGAAATCGCGGCCTTGAGTGATGTCAGTTTTTCACTGGAGCGCGGCGAGCTGCTCGGCTTCATCGGACCGAACGGCGCAGGCAAGTCGACCACGATCAAAATCCTGTCGGGCATCCTGCGACCAAGCTCGGGCCGCTGCGAAGTGGATGGCCGGGTGCCATGGGAGCAACGCATCGCCCATGTGGCGCGGATCGGCGTCGTGTTCGGCCAGCGTACGCAATTGTGGTGGGACCTGCCGATCATCGAGAGCTTCGAACTGCTGCGCGACATCTATCGCGTGGATGGCGCCAAGTTCGGCCGGACCAAGGATCGCCTGGTGGAAATGCTGAAAATCGCGCCGCTGCTCGACACGCCGCTGCGCCAGCTCTCGCTCGGCCAGCGCATGCGCTGCGAAATCGCAGCTGCGCTGCTGCACTCGCCATCGATCCTGTTTCTGGACGAGCCAACGATCGGACTGGACGCGGTGTCGAAGCTGGCACTGCGCGACTTCGTCAAAGATTTGAATCGTGCGGAGGGCGTGACGGTCATCCTGACGACGCATGACATGCACGATATCGAGGCGCTGGCGCGGCGGGTCATCATCATCGGCAACGGCCGCCTGCTGCGCGACTCCAGTTTCGAATCCATGCGCAACGAAGTTCTGGGCGAGCGCCGTCTGATCGTCGACTTCGCCACAGACGTCGGCGAGGTGGCAGTCGAGGGCGCAAGCATTCGTGCCCGCGACGGCAGGACGATCGAGTTCGCCTTCGACCCGGCGCGAACTGCGGCGCACACCCTGATCGCCAACATCGCGCGGGCGCATGACGTCGTCGACATCAGGGTCGACGATCCGAAGATCGAGGAAGTGATCGCGCGCTTCTATACCCTGCACGGCGCGGTGGAATCATGACCACGCTCGCACTGCCCTACCTGTCGATCCTGCGCGCGCGCTTCTCGTTGATGCTGCAATATCGCACCGCCGCCTGGGCCGGCGTTGCGACGCAATTCTGGTTCGGCGCGATCCGCGTGATGACGCTGGTGGCATTCTATGCGGGGACGGGCCGACAACCACTCAACCTGGCGCAGGTGGTGACCTATATCTGGCTCGGTCAGGCGTTCCTTGCCCTGCTGCCCTGGGCCGCCGACGCGGAAATCGCCGCAAACGTCGAGAGCGGCAATGTCGGCTATGAGCGCCTGCGGCCCGTTGATACCTATTTCTTGTGGTTCGCACGCGCGCTCGCGTGGCGGGTGGCCAACACCTGCCTGCGCGCCGGTCCCGTGTTCGTTCTCGCCGCGCTCGTCCTGCCGCTCACCGCGATGCGCGACTGGAGCTGGCGCATGCCAGCCGGCCTCGACGCAGCGGTGCTCTTCCTGGTTTCGATTGCGCTGTCGGCGCTCTTGTCGTCCGCGATGACAGTGTTGCTCAACATCGTAGTCACGGCCGTCCGCACGCCGCGGGCGGCGGGCTTCGCGATGGGCTTCGTCAATCTCTTCTCGGGCCTGGTCATTCCGCTCGCCCTGTTTCCGAGCTGGGCACAGACGTTTCTTCTCTGGCAGCCGTTCGCAGGCCTGGCGGACATTCCGTATCGCATCTATTTCGGCGCGCTTTCGGGAGCACAAGCCGCCGAAGGCATCACGGCACAAATCGTCTGGGTCGTGCTGCTCGTTCTGCTCGGACAATGGTGGCTTGATCGCGTCTTGTCGCGCATCGACATGCAGGGGAGCTAGAAATGAACGGCTTCGCGCTCTACTGGCGTTTCATCGCGGTCAGCGTCCGCTCGCAGATGCTTTACCCGACGGCCTTTGTGCTTCGATTTTCGTCGCAATTCTTCGTCACCATCATCGAGTTCGGCGGCGTCTGGGTGCTGTTCGCCCGCTTCGGCCATGTTCGCGGCTGGACGTTTGCACAGGTCGCGCTGTTCTATGCCATCGCGAGCATCGCGTTCGCCATCGCAGATGGGCTCTCGCGCGGTTTCGACACGGTCGGACCGCTGTTCATCAAGACCGGAAATTTCGACCGCATCCTGCTGCGTCCACGCTCCAGTGCATTGCAGATCACCGGCCAGGACTTCGCGCTGACCTCCGCCGGCCGGCTGGTGCAGGGCCTCGCGGCGTTTGCGGTGGCAATCGATCTTCTCAAGCCTGACTGGGGTGTTGCGGAATTTATGCTGCTGGCCTGGGCTGTCGCTGGTGGCGCCAGCCTGTTCATTTCGCTCAAGATGCTCGAAGGC
Organism: Pseudomonadota bacterium; assembly: GCA_025360685.1. Taxonomy (GTDB): domain Bacteria; phylum Pseudomonadota; class Alphaproteobacteria; order Micropepsales; family Micropepsaceae; genus Rhizomicrobium. The sequence goes on along the minus strand of JANYBR010000230.1, from coordinate 11,186 downwards.
GTACTCGCCTTCTGGACGACCGAAGCTCTGGAAGTCGCCAACACGCTCACCTATGGCGGAGAAGCCGCGGCGCAATATCCGCTCGACATCTACACCGCCTGGTTCCGCAAGCTGATGACCTACTTCGTGCCGATCGGTTGCTCGCTGTACTTCCCTGTCGCGCTGGTTCTTGGCCACGATGCGCCAGGAGTGCCACCCTGGCTCGCGGTGCTCGCACCGGCGACCGGCTTCGCGTTCCTTGGCGTGGCGGCGGCGGTGTGGCGGCTGGGAATTCGCTACTACACGTCTACGGGTAGCTGAGGCGCGTGCTATACATCCGCGTATGGCACGCAGCGAACCCGACTGGGAAACCTACCGCTCCTTTCTGGCGGTGATGACCGAGGGCAGTCTGTCGGCGGCGGCGCGCAAACTGGCTCTCACGCAACCGACCATCGGCCGTCACATAGATCAACTCGAAGACGCTCTGGGAGTCTCGCTGTTCACGCGCTCGCAGACTGGACTGATGCCAACCCAGTCGGCGCGCGAGTTGTTGCCCCACGCGCAAGCGATGGCAAGCGCCGCCGATGCGCTGGTGCGCGCCTCGTCCGGCGCCGAAGCGGAAGAACGCGGCACGGTGCGCCTGACGGCAAGCGTGATGATCGGCGGCGAAGTGCTGCCGTCAATTCTGACCGCGTTCCGCGAAAAACATCCCGGCATCGCCATCGAGCTGGTGCTGTCGGACGTCACCGCCGATCTGCTGCGGCGCGACGCCGACATCGCCGTACGGATGGTGCAGCCCAAACAGGAGGCGCTGGTGGCCAAGAAAATCGGGCGCATCGCGCTCGGTCTGTTTGCCACGCATGGCTATCTGGAGCGGCACGGCACACCGCGCAAAATCGACGACGTGTCGCAGCATTCGCTGATCGGCTTCGACAGGGAGACCGCCGTTGTGCGAGCACTGCGCATCATGGGGCTCAAGCTGACGCGCGACATGTTTTCCCTGCGCTGCGACGCCGATCTGGCGCAGCTTGCCGCCATGCGCGCAGGCTTTGGAATTGGTGTGTGTCAGCTCGGCATCGCACGGCGCGATCCGGACTTGGTGCGCGTGCTGGCATCGGACTTCAACTTCGAACTCGACATGTGGCTGGTGATGCACAAGGACCTGCGCAATGTGCGACGCACCCGCCTGCTGTTCGATCATCTCGTCGACGGATTGTCGCGCTATGTTGCGACATCGAAAGCCCATCCTGGAAAATCATGACTGAACTACTGGTCACCGCACTGAACACGGGTGCGACGGATAAAGTGCTAACGTTGTATCATGCCGTCGCGGCGCATGGCGGTGGATTGGCACGCAAGCCCGATGAGATATCCCGCGACTATGTCTTTGCGTTCCTCGAACGCGCCCAGACAGATGGCATCACCCGTGCAGCTTGGGCTGCGGACGGATCAATTGCTGCTGAAATTCATGCAGACCGCATGGGTCCGCGACAATTCCATCATGTCCTCACGGACCTGACGATCGCAGTTCATCCCGACTGGCAGGGCAAGGGACTCGGTTCGCGCCTCTTCAAGGCGTTGATCGACGACGCGCGGAAACTCTCGCCGCCAATCACGCGAATCGAACTCATGGTCCGCGAGGGCAATGCGGTGGCGATTCAGCTCTACCAGCGACTCGGATTCAAAATCGAGGGCCGCTTCACCAAACGCGTGCGACTTCCCGACGGAACAATCGAGGACGACATAGCGATGGCGTTGCTTTTGTGAGCGAATCATTCACTTTACATATTATGCGTATTTCTTGTATTATGTAGGGATGCAGAAGTCCAAAAACACAGCGACCGCCGGCGAATTGGTCCGACAATTCTCGCATTTTAGCGACCTGTCTCTCAAAGGACCCGTGATTGTCACCAAGAACGGTCGACCACGGAACGTACTGCTCTCGGTCGAGGAGTTCGAGCGACTCATGAAGCGGGATCGTCGCGCCTTTCTTGCTGTTGACACGCCCAAGGAGTTCATCCCTCAACTTGAAGCGCTGGCCCGTGGCAAGACACGGTGATTCCCGCAGAGCCTAAGGCCGGTATGGTCTTTCGTTATGCCTACCTGTGGGCGCGGGAGCACGACCAAGGAAAATTCGAAGCTCGTAAGGACCGGCCATCTCTTGCCATCGCAGTCGCGATTTCCAAGAAGCGCGGTTTTACAAATGTCCTCGCTGTTGCCGTCACTCATGTTCCTCCGACGAATCCCAAAGATGCTGTTGAGCTTTCTCAGGCGGTAAAGCTCTCGCTTGGTCTTGATCGCGAGCGTTCCTGGATTGTCACAACAGAGGCAAACAGCTTTCGCTGGCCCGGTCCGGACCTCCGGCCGGTGCCAGATAGAAAGCCCGAAACGGTGGTATACGGAACTATCCAGGCGAAACTTCTTGCGACCGTGGCACGACTCTACCTCAAGAACTTGCACCGCCAGCGCGCGCGCACCGTGCCGCGCTAAAGCGTGATCGTTTTTCATTGAAGCAGCTCGTGATCCTGAGGTGCCCGCCACGTCGCCCTTCGAGGCTCGCTACACTCGCACCTCAGAGTGACGCGACGGGCCTCGAAGGATGAGTCTGACGATTCAATCTCGAAAAGTAATGATCTGGCGCCCGCGCTATCTTTAAGCCGCCACGAGATTGCGCAGTACGTACTGCAGGATTCCGCCGTTCTTGTAGTAGGCGACTTCGTCCGCGGTGAGGATCATCAGAGTGAGCGGCAGCGGCGCGGACCGCCCATCCGGATAGTGGATCGTCGCCGCGACCTTCATCTTCGGCTTGATCTCGCCCGAAAGGCCTGGGATGTCGATTGTCTCGCGGCCGGTGAAAGAGTAATCGCGGCGCGTCTTGCCTTCCGCAAAGACGAACGGCGCGATGCCCATGCCGATCAGGTTGGAGCGATGGATGCGCTCGAAGCTTTCAGTAACGACAGCGCGCACGCCGAGCAGTTTGGGACCCTTGGCGGCCCAGTCGCGCGACGATCCGGTGCCATATTCCTTGCCCGCGACAACCACTGTGTCGACGCCGTGCTGCTTGTAGCGCTCCGCCGCGTCGAAGATCGACATGGTCTCGCCGCTCGATGCATCGCTGGCGAAGTACAAGGTGTTGCCGCCTTCCTTGCCGCCCATCATTTCATTCTTGATGCGGATGTTGGCGAATGTGCCGCGCTCCATCAGCTCGAAATTGCCGCGCCGCGCGCCGTAGGAGTTGAATTCCTGTGGGCGCACCTGGCGTTCGGAAAGATAGACGCCGGCCGGCGCCGCGGCCTTGATGTTGCCGGCGGGCGAGATGTGATCGGTCGTGATCGAATCTCCAAACAGAGCGAGAATGCGTGCGCGCGACACGTCCTTCACCGGCTGCGGCTTGATCGTCATGCCGTCGAAGAAGGGCGGGTTCTTCACATAGGTCGAGCCCATCGGCCAATCGTAGGTCTGGCCCTTGGGCGCCTTGACCTTGCGCCAGTTGACGTCGCCCTTGAACACATCGCCGTAGCGCGACTTGAAGCTGGCGGTCTTGATGCCTTTACGCATCGCGGCGGAGATTTCCTTCGCGCTCGGCCAAATGTCCTTGAGATAAACCGGTTCATTCTCCGGATCGTAGCCGACCGGTTCCTTGGTCAGGTCCAGATTGATCGATCCGGCCAAAGCGTAAGCCACGACGAGCATCGGCGAGGCGAGATAGTTCGCGCGCACTTGCTGATGCACGCGGCCTTCGAAGTTGCGGTTGCCCGACAAGACCGCTGCGGCGACGAGATCGGCCGAGGTGATCGCTTCCGCAACATTCTCGGGCAAGGGTCCGGAATTGCCGATGCAGGTGGCGCAGCCATAGCCGACGAGCTGGAAGCCCAGCTTGTCGAGATATTTGTTGACCCCGGACTTCTCCAGATAGTCGGTGACGACCTGGCTGCCCGGCGCGAGCGATGTCTTCACCCAGGGACGTACCATAAGTCCGCGCTCGACTGCCTTCTTGGCGACCAGACCGGCGCCGATCATCACCGACGGGTTCGACGTGTTGGTGCACGAAGTAATTGCGGCGATCACGACATCGCCATGGCCGATCGAGTGCTCGGTGCCCGCGATCCTGGCGCGCCGGTTGGCATCATCGCCCTTCTTGTACGTGTTGAGCAGAGCCACCGCGAACTCATGTGCCGCCTGGCCGAGCGGCACGCGATCCTGTGGGCGAAAAGGTCCCGCGAGACTGGGCTCCACCGAATTGAGATCGAGCGAGAGAGTGTCTGTGAAGACCGGATCGGCGCTCTTGGCCGTGCGATACAGGCCCTGCGCCTTGGCGTATTTCTCGACCAGCGCGACGCGGGCCGGCTTGCGCGCCGTGTCCTTCAGATAGCGCAGGGTTTCGGAATCGATCGGAAAGAAGCCGCAGGTCGCGCCATATTCCGGCGCCATGTTGGCGATGGTGGCGCGGTCTTCTAGCGACATGTCGTCGAGGCCGGGGCCGTAATACTCCACGAACTTTCCGACCACGCCCTTCTTGCGCAGCATCTGCGTGACGGTGAGGACCAGATCGGTGGCGGTCACCCCTTCGCGCAGCTTTCCGGTGAACCTGAGACCGATCACTTCGGGAATGAGCATCGAGATCGGCTGGCCCAGCATCGCCGCCTCCGCTTCGATGCCGCCGACGCCCCAGCCAAGAACGGACAGGCCATTGACCATCGTTGTGTGGCTGTCGGTTCCGACCAACGTATCGGGGAACGCGTACGCGACAGTCTTCTTCGTTTTGTCGTCCTTCTCTTTGCGCGTCCACACGGTCTGGGCGAGATATTCCAGATTGACCTGGTGGCAAATGCCCGTGCCCGGCGGCACCACGCGGAAATTCGTGAAGGCCTGCTGGCCCCAGCGCAGGAACTGGTAGCGCTCCATGTTGCGCTCATATTCGATGACGACGTTCTTCTTGAACGAATCCCGACCGCCGAAATTGTCGACCATCACCGAGTGGTCGATGACGAGGTCGACTTCGGCGAGCGGATTGATCTTTTCCGGATTGCCGCCGAGCTTCTTCATCGCATCGCGCATGGCAGCCAGATCGACCACCGCAGGCACGCCGGTCAGGTCCTGCATCAGCACGCGTGCGGGGCGGAACGCGATCTCGCGGTCGGAGGATTTCTTGTCGAGCCAGCTCGCCACCGCACGGATGTCGCTCGCCGTGACCGACTTGCCATCTTCATAGCGCAACAGGTTTTCGAGCAGCACCTTCAGCGAATAGGGCAGCCTGGAGATGCCCTTAAGGCCGTTCTTCTCGGCCGCCGTCAGGCTGAAATAGGCATAGGTTTTCCCGCCCGCCGTCAGGGTCCGGCGGGATTTGAACGAGTCGAGGCTGCGGGTCACGGGGCGCCCTTCGAGCGATTGGTTGATTGGGGCCGGTTTAGTCCCGATTCCTTAAAATTCCAAGCTTTCCGCTCGCCCGACGGCGCGAGACGATTGGCCGCCCGCACCGGTACGTGACAAGCTTGTGAAAAATGGGGAGGCGAGCATGGGCGCGGAACATGTGCGAACCGAGCAGAACGGCGATGTGACGACGGTCATACTGGACCGTCCGCAGGCGCGTAACGCCGTCGACAGACCCACCGGCGACGCGTTGGTCAAGGCGTTCCAGCAATTCGATTCGGATGCGCACGCCAAGGTCGCAGTGTTGTGGGGTGCAGGCGGCGCGTTCTGCGCCGGAGCAGACCTGAAGGGCATGAGCGAAGGACGCGGCAATCGGCTCAGCGCACCGAGTCAGCACTATGACCCACATGCCGGCGATGCGCCGATGGGCCCGACACGCATGCGCCTGTCCAAACCGGTGATCGCGGCCGTGGCGGGCCATGCAGTCGCCGGTGGCCTCGAACTGGCCTGCTGGTGCGATCTGCGTGTTGCCGAGGAGGACGCGGTGTTCGGCGTGTTCTGCCGGCGCTGGGGCGTGCCGCTTATCGACGGCGGCACCGTGCGCCTGCCTCGCCTGATCGGCCAATCGCGCGCGATGGACATGATCCTGACAGGTCGCCCCGTCAGTGCGGCGGAAGCGTATGAGATGGGTCTTGCCAACCGCGTCGTGCCGAAAGGCCAGAGCCGCCGGGCTGCCGAGGAATTGGCCGCGGAGATCGCGCGCTTCCCGCAGACCTGCATGAGGGGCGACAGATCGTCCGTATACGATCAATGGGACTATGACCATCAGCATGCGATGATCAAGGAATTCGGTTATGGCGCCGCGACCCTGCAGACCGGAGAATCGCGCACCGGGGCTGCGCGCTTCGCCAGCGGCCGCGGCCGCGGCGGCCGGTTCGACGACCTGTAGAGGCAGCGCCGGTCCCAAAACCGCCCCATTTCTCCGCTAGCAGTTGTATGGGAGATGCGCGAGCTGAGGTTTGCGCATCCGAGGGGCGAATTGAAACAAGCAGGCGTGATGCCCAAAGCCGGGATATCGATCGCATTGGCCGCGATGCTGGCGAGCATCGGCACCGTCCTTGCACAGGACGACCTTGGCGCACGCATGTCGATGGACCGCATCGCCGACGTCCATGCGGGGACCTATGCGGCTGGCGATTTGATCAGGTTCTCGCTTGATCGCTTTTCGGGCCACTATCTTCTGCGCTTCGAGGGTGATCCGGAAATCTACGTGCTCTACGCCGATCACGGTTCGCTTGGCGGCCAGGTCCTGAAATACGATTCCGGCGCGACCGCGCTGCAGGTTGCCGGCTGGGGCGCGCTTACAATCTATACCGACGCACAACCAAGCGGCCTCCCGGCGGAGCGCACAGGCGACAGCATCGTACCCGCTCTCGCCGCGATATCGCTGTCGGACATGCAAAACGCAGCCGGCGACGAAGCCGAGCATCTATCTTATTCACGCAGGATACGGCTGTCATTCCTGGCCGACTGGGCCGCGCTGGCCGTCGATCCGGGACTGCGCGCGCTCGCCTACGACACGATGCAGAACGCGGCACGCGGCATCGACCGCTTCACCGCGATCGGTGCGGCGCGCGCCGCCTTGGTCGCCAAGGTCGACTCGGTCCAGATCGTGACCAGCGGCAAACCCACACTTTCATTGCATGGCAAGATTTTGAACGTGACGTTCAATCCGGCGCAGGGATTTGCTGGTCGGGCGTCGTCACGCGGCATCGCGCGCGCACTGGGCCAACTCTTGGCAGTGCCGGTTCCGAACTAACGCAAAACGATTCAGGATGGCTCGAAACCGTCCGGAGCGAGTTCGAACTTGTCGAAGTCAAATCCGGGCGCAACCGTGCAACCGGCAAGGGTGTAGGCACCCTGCGTCGTTGCACTTTGCCAGGCGCGCTCCGGCACGACGATCTGAGGCCGCTGTCCGGCGAAAATGTCGTTTCCCAGCACATGCCTGACGGCAGCGCCGCGCGCCGCAGCGATGGACAAAGCCAGCGGACTCCCTGCATACCAGTGCCATACTTCGCACGCATCGATACGATGCCAGTGCGATTTCTCGCCGGCCCGCAGCAGGAAGTAGATCGCCGTCGAGCGCGCGCGATTGTCGCCGCCGCGTACGTCGCGAAACACTTCGCGGTAGTGGCCGCCCTCCGGATGGGGCCGCAGATTGAGCTGTCGGATGAGTTGGTCTGCGTCGTCGCTCACATCAGTCAACCTGCCAAGAGACTCGCTTCGCACTGAGCCATCGCGATGTCCTAACAGCGTACATCAACCAGGTGCAAACCCGCGGATCAACCGGCGCAAGCAGTAAAGCCGCCACCGACCCGGCGTTTTTCGGCATTAATACATTCTTAAGATACATAACCGAGCGTAGGCGCCGAATTCTCGCGTTCCTGGGAGGCCTCAATGGCAGCGCGCGTCAATCCGGCTTTTGACAATACCTCGGCAGAGGAGCCCGTCTCTGACAGCGTCCGCGCCGAACCGCGCAGCGCCATCGCACGACTGGCGATCCTGCATGCCGAAGCAGAACAGACAGCGCGGCTGGCAAACCTGCTGGGCCGTTCGTTCTATGTCGCACTCATCCTGCCGATTGCGGCAGGCGTGACCATTGCGTTCTCGACCGCCGCCGGCGCGCCGCGTTGCGTTGCCTGGGCTCTTTTGGTGGTGGCTGCCAGCCTTGCGATTGCGCGTGCCTACGCGACCACCATTGGCCAGCCCTTCGAGCGTGCTGTACTGCAAGCGTTCTCACGGGATTTGAGCGCGGTTCTCCTCTATGCCGGCTTTGCCTGGGGTGCCGGCGCATTCCTCGTGCTTGCCAGCGCCGCGCCGATCGGCACCGCCGTTCTCTTCGCATCGGCGCCGACATTGGCACTTGCCCTGGTGTTGCGCGAACGCAATGCGGTGCTGCTGTTTCTTGCGCCGGTCGTGACCTTGACGGCATTTGCCTGCGTCTTGCGTCCGTTCACGGGCGGCGCGCTCCAGGCGGCACTTGTCCTGATTTGTTGCGCCATCGTGGGCGGTGCGCTGTTCGCCGCCGACCGCCGCCGCAACCAGATTCGCGCGGACGCCCTGCCGGTCATCTAAACCCAGTAAATTCAAGAGTTTCCCGGACCCTCACGCAAGGTTAATGTCCGCCGGCATAGGATCTGTCATTCGCCGGATGAGGACCTTCATGTCGCTTGCCTTTGCCCAGTCAGACGATACCGCGCGCATCAGCCATCAAAGCGAACTGGACGCTGCGCAGCGACTGCAGGCGGCGGCGAAACTGGCGGGCGATGCCGTTCAGCTCTCATTCTTTTCGACGCTCTATGCGCATGCCGCGCCTGACGACGTGAACCGATACACGCCGCAATCTCTGGCGGCCATGGCGCGCCTTGTCCTGAAACGCGTCGCCGCGCACCAAAAGGGCGGGAGCGAGGTTTCGCTCTTCACCGCCCGTGAGGAAGACGCCGCCTATTCCGAGAACGACTCCGTGCTTATTGCCGTCAACGACGACATGCCGTTCCTGTTCGACTCTCTCATCGCCGAAGTCACCGCCATGGGCGGCAGGTTGCGCGCGGTGTTTCATCCCATTGTCCAGCGCGACGGCCAGCCGGTCAGCGTCATCGTGCTGGTGCTGGAACCGGTGGTCAGCGAGTCCGGAAGCCAAGCGATCGTCCACGGCGCCAAGGCGACCTTCGCGCAAGTGCGGGTGGCGGTGCGCGATTGGCGCACGATGATGGCCCGGCTGAAGGAAGCGATCGCGGAACTGAAGGCGCACCCGCCCAAGGTGGCGAGCGAAGAGCTCAATGAAAACGTCGCATTTCTCGAATGGCTCGGCGACAACCATTTCACCTTCCTGGGTGCGCGCGACTATCGCTTCGATCCGAAGGGCGACGGCACACTCGATGCCGTCGCCGCAAGCGGTCTTGGCGTCCTTTCAGACCCCGACGCACGCGTCATCCGCCGTGGGCCGGATCGCGGCACCATCACGCCGCAGGTGCGCGCCTTCCTGACGCAACCGTCGCCCCTGATTATTACCAAGTCGAACGAGCGCAGCCTCGTTCATCGCCGCGTCCACATGGACTATGTCGGCGTGAAGACTTTCGACAAGGACGGGCGCCTGACCGGCGAGCGGCGTTTCGTCGGACTGTTCACCTCCGGCGCCTACAGCCGGCGGCCGCGCGACATTCCGCTTCTGCGGCGCACCGTTGCCCATGTGGTTGCGCGCGCCGGCCTGCCGGATGCGAGCCATGACGGCAAGGCGCTGTCCCACATCCTCGACACGTTCCCACGCGACGAACTGTTCCAGATCTCCGAAGACGACCTGTTCGCGACGGCACAAGGGATATTGCGACTGGGCGAAAGGCCGACGGTGCGCGTGTTCCTGCGCTTCGACCGCTTCGACCGCTTTGTCTCCGCTCTCGTCTTCGTGCCGCGCGAGCGCTACGACACCAATGCGCGCGAGCGCATCCACCACATTCTCGCCCACGCCTTCAACGGTCGCATGTCCTCGTCCACGCCGACCGTCGACGAATCCGTACTGGCCCGTGTGCACTACATCGTCGGACGCAACGAAGGCGCGCGGCCGCATGTCAGCGTGCCGCAGCTCGAAGACGAAATTCGCGCCACGATCAGAACCTGGGAAGACGGCTTTGCCGAGGCGATCGAGCGCATCCATGGCGAGACCGAGGGCCTGAAGCTGCTGCAGGAGCGCCAGGCCCACTTCTCGCCGGGCTATCGCGGCGTGTTCTCGCCGACGGAAGCGGTCCACGACCTGGACGAGATCGCCGCGCTCTCGATATCCGCATTCAAATTGCGCGCTCGCGTCTATCGCAAGAAGGCCGATGCACATAATGCATTGCGCCTGAAGCTCTACATTCTGGGCGAGGTGATGCCGTTGTCGGCATCCTTGCCGGTGTTCGAGAATCTGGGCCTCAGAGTCATCGCCGAAGACTCATTTGCCGTGACATTGAAGACAGCCGATGGCTGGTCGCACGAAGCGGCCGTGCTCGACTTTATGATGGAACGCGCCGATGAAGGCGCAGCCGAGCTCGACGACATCAAACGGCCGCTCGAAGACGCGTTTCACGCCGTCGTTTCGGGCCAGGCTGAGAGCGACGGCTTCAACCGGCTGGTGATGACGGCAGGCCTGGCATGGCGCGATGTCACGATCCTGCGCACCGTTGCGAAGTTCCTGCGCCAGGCCGGCTTCTCGTTCAGCCAGGAGTATGTCGAGCAGGCGCTGGTACGCAATCCCGATCTGGCCCATCTCCTGGTCGGACAATTCCACGTGCTGAACGATCCGAAGGCCGCCGAGCATCCGGATCATCACACCCAGACGATCGCGCAGCGCATCGACGGCGCGCTCAACGACGTGCAGAGCCTGGACGACGACCGCATCATCCGCCGCCTGCGCAACGTCGTCGTCAATGTACTGCGGAGCAATTTTTATCAGCGCGACGCCCAGGGAAATTCCAAGCCTTATGTCGCGATCAAGCTGGATTCCCAGAAACTGGACGAACTGCCGTTGCCGCGGCCGCATGTCGAAATCTTCGTCTATTCGCCACAGGTCGAAGGCGTACATCTGCGTTTCGGCAAGGTGGCACGCGGCGGTATTCGCTGGTCGGACCGGCGCGAGGACTTCCGAACCGAGGTGCTCGGCCTGGTCAAGGCGCAGATGGTCAAGAACACGGTCATCGTCCCGGTCGGCTCCAAGGGTGGGTTCGTTGCCAAACAACTTCCCGATGCCACCGTCGACCGTGAGGCGTGGCTGGCTGAGGGCATCGCCTGCTACAAGACGTTCA
>JANYBR010000203.1 GCA_025360685.1 Pseudomonadota bacterium | reverse complement strand
TTGAGGTTTACGACGTCGCGACGCTTTTTGGCCTCCTTAAGGTCTGCCGTGTGAAGCGAGAGCTGGACAATTTTTGCACCCACTTTCTCCACAAGTGGCAATGGCACCCGGCGGCGATAGTAGAAAATTCCATTTCGCTTGGTGAGATGATTGGTTTGAGACATGGCGTGCGTTCCCGAAATGCATCAGTCGTGTGCATCACAGTCAAACGCTAAAACTTTGATCTACAAGGACGCCAATGGTTTCCAGCTTCGTGGTACCAATCTGGCGCCCCCAAGGGGAATCGAACCCCTGTTTCAGCCTTGAGAGGGCCGCGTCCTAACCGCTAGACGATGGGGGCCAGCGGCAGGTCGCGCTTATAGCGTTGCACCGGCGACAGGGGCAAGTGCGGTTCCGGGCGCGAATTCCGCACCCATGGCCGAGCGCTTGAGCCGGGCCGATGCTATGGATTGGGCGAACGAATTCCAACCGAAACCCGGACCCGCAATGTCGACTGCGCCTGTCGTCGAGACCAAGAGACTGTCGCGGCGTTTCGGCGAGGTTGCGGCCGTGGACGATGTTTCCTTCTCGGTCGAGGCAGGAGAGATCTTTGGCCTGATCGGCCCGAATGGCGCGGGCAAGAGCACACTCATCAAGATTCTGACGTCCCTGCTGCCGCCCAGTTCGGGCAGCGCTACAGTTGCTGGTTTCGATGTGGCGAACGCGCCGAAACAGGTGCGCAAACACATTGGGTATGTTCCGCACACTCCCTCCTCGGACCGCGAACTGACCGGATACGAAAATCTTCTCCTTTCGGCGCGCCTCTATCTCATTCCCCGACACGAACGCGAACATCGCATCGAAGAAGCCCTGGTCATGATGAGCCTGCGAGACGCGCGCCATCGCATGGTGCGGGACTATTCGGGCGGAATGCTGCGTCGGCTCGAGATCGCACAGAGCACGCTGCACCGGCCCACCGTCCTGTTGATGGACGAGCCGACCGTCGGCCTCGATCCCGGAGGGCGGCGAACGCTCTGGCAGCATGTGCGCGAGCTGAATCGCACTCTCGGTACGACCATCGTGATGACCACGAACGACATGGACGAGGCCGAAGCGCTCTGCCATCGGGTTGCGGTCCTCCAGACAGGAAAATTGCGCGCTGTCGGCGCGACGGCGGATCTGAAGGCGATTTTTGCGCCGAGCGGTTCTCTCGAGGACGTCTACGAAACGATAACCGCAGGAGGCAGTCCAAGGGCATGACCGAACGGAGCGCAACAGGGCCAAGTGGCACCACGGTCGAAACCGCCCGCGACTTTGCCACGCACATGTTCGCCGTCGCCGACGCGGAACTGCGCAAGCTTGCGCACGATCCATGGGAAGTCTTGAGCCGCGCGATCCAGCCGGTGCTCTGGCTGGTGCTGTTCGGCGAGGTGATGGCGCAGGTTCGAGGTTTTGCGGCAGAAGGCCAGCGCTATCTTGATTTCCTTGTGCCCGGAATTCTTGCCCAGAGCGTAGTATTCGTTTCAATTTTCAACGGCATTGCCGCGATCTGGGAACGCGATCTGGGCGTACTGCACCGATACATGATCAGTCCCGCGCCGCGAAGTGCGCTGGTTCTGGGAAAGGCCTTGTCGTCGAGCGTCCGCGCCCTCACCCAAGCCATCGTCGTCTACATCTGTGCGACGATGCTCGATGTGCAACTGAGTTTTTCACTGCTTCACATCGGCGTGGTCGTGCTGCTGATCGTGCTGGGCGCTGGACTGTTTTCGACACTTTCGTTGATCATCGCCTGCATCGTGAGGAGGCGAGAACGATTCATGGCCATCTGCCAGGTGCTGGCCATGCCGATCTTTTTTGCCAGCAATGCGATCTATTCGATCGGCCTGATGCCGGCCTGGCTCAAGGCCATCGCTTCGGCCAATCCACTGACCTACGAAGTTGATGGCCTGCGCGCCATGATGCTGGCCAATGGTGCAAGCACGTTCGGTCTCGGAGTCGATTTTCTGGCGCTGACGATCGCCTTCTCGGTCGCTGTCATCGTTGCGACGCGACTCTACCCGCGCCTCACCCGGTAGTCGCACCTGCATCAAGCGCGATGGGCTGAAATTCTCCGTTGGCGACCATAAACGCATGAAGAGACACCGGCGCGTGGGGCGTCGAAAGAGATGCGATCAGCCACACAAAGCCATCCTCAGCGACATTGTGGCGGTCGCGCTCGGACGGATCGCGCCGTCCGTTCGGGTGCGAGTGATAGCAGCCGACGATTTGGTGTCCGACAGCGCGTGCCGTACGCAGGAGACGAATGTGTTCGGCCGGATCGATTTCAAAACGATCCGTTTCGCCGGCAATATTTCGTGTCGCATGCAATGCCGTCGCGCGGATCAGATCGCCATCGCTGACGCCCTCGATCAGACCGCAACATTCCCTCGGAAACGCGTCACGTGCTTCGCGGACGATTTGCGCTCCCTGCAGTCCGTCGAGCACCAGCCGAGTCATTGTCGGGCGGGCGGCGCAGGCGGCGCAGTCTTCACTTGGCTGATCAGACGGCCATCATCGGTGCTGATGATGTCGATCTCATCGCCCAGCGGCGAGCGTACATGCAGGATCAGGCGTCCCGGCTGCGTATCGCTGGTCAGGATTTTCGCGCCGGGAGGCAGAGCGAACGACGTTCCGGCGGGGCCGCCAACCAGGTGCGTGGAACGGCCCGACAGTTTCATCACGGCGCCCACGACTAGCCCGATGAGCGCCAGAATGATAAGCGCGGAGAGAATAACGACGGCGTATTTGGCGCCGCGATAGGCAAGTGTGTTCTGAGGATCGGCCGGCTGCGGAATGTCTGACACCAAATCCTCCGGAGAAGCGCCGCGCCGCGCCGTCGTCGGCAGCGGGCAGGCGGGTTGGCGGCTCGACCGATTTCTCGCTTCGGCGCTCGGCGATATCAGCCGCTCGCGGCTACAGCAATTGATCGAAAGCGGCGCCGTCACGCACACGCGCAAAACGATACGGGACGGCAATTTCAGGGTCAAACCGGGCGAGGCCTACACCGTCGCCGTTCCGCCGCCAGCGCCCGCGTCGCCTCAGGGTCAGGATATCCCGCTTCATATTGTCTACGAGGACAAGGATCTTATCGTCATCGACAAGCCTGCCGGTCTGGTCGTCCATCCGGCTGCGGGCAACCCGGACGGTACCCTGGTCAACGCGTTGATCGCCCATTGCGGGGCTTCGCTGTCCGGCGTCGGCGGCGTGGCGAGGCCGGGTATCGTTCATCGGCTCGACAAGGACACCAGCGGACTTCTCGTGGCGGCCAAGAACCAGCGTGCCATGGGCAGCCTCGCCAAGCAGTTCGCCAATCATACCATCGAGCGCGCCTATCATGCCGTGGTCTGGGGCGCGCCCCGCGTCGGCGAAGGCGTCGTCGAGGGTCTGATCGGTCGCAATCCGTTTGACCGCAAGCGCATGGCGGTACTGCGCGGTGGCGGCAAACAAGCCCGCACGCGTTATCGGCTGATCGAGAAGTTCGGCGATCCGGAGAAGCCCTTCGCCAGTTTGATCGAGTGCCGTCTCGAAACCGGCCGCACCCACCAAATCCGGGTTCATCTCACGCATATCGGCCATCCGCTTATCGGCGATCCGTCTTACGGTAAATCGCGTCAGGCGCCGCGACCGAAAACTACAGCGCAGGAAGTGGCATTCGCGGCAGCGTCGAACTTCCCGCGCCAGGCGTTGCATGCGTATATTCTTGGTTTCCAGCACCCGACTCTGCACAAGACCACGCGCTTCGAGTCGCCTTGGCCTGCGGATTTGTCCGGCCTCATTTCCGCCTTGCGTTCCTTGAAAAATGGCTAGTTGTTACTAAGTCTTAATCGGTTTCTCGCCGATTTTGCCATCGGCACGTTGTCCAACAGCGTGCTGGTGCGTTGTAGACTTGGTAACACGCTGCCGTCGCGGGGCGCGCTTGGTCGCTCTAAGGACGGATCAGAAGGGGTTCGATGCAATGAGCAGCCGCGGTTTG
>JANYBR010000193.1 GCA_025360685.1 Pseudomonadota bacterium | reverse complement strand
GCCGGCAGCAACTCGATCGATGCGCTCTTCACGCCGGCCAGCGCCTCCGATGCGCGCGCCGGCGCGCCGCTCCCGGCGAGCACACCTGCCGGAGCCTCGGACGGTTTCTCTCTCGGCTTGCCCAAGCTCTCGAACACCTCGCTTGCCAACGCCGATTCCTGGTTCTGGCTCGCTTTCGCCAGCGTCATTTTCTTCATCGTGACCACGGTGGCGGCACTCTACATGCAGACTGTCGAGAACAATGTGCGCAACATTCACATCTCGCGCGACTACAAGCACCGCCAGCGCCAGTTCGCCCAGCTCCATCTCTTGCAGCTTGCCGACAAACAGGGCTGAAATAGCCAGCCATGAAAATCATGCTTGCGCTTGTAACGGCTGCGGGGCTGGCGGGCGGCGGCGCGTTGGCGGTTCAGGCCACTCGCGACGCGGCGCCCTTCATTGTCGCATCCGTCGATGACAGCGCTATGGCGACGCCGCGGCGTGTGATCATCGGCCTCGACATTTCCAAGAGCAATCCGCTGGTCGACGACCCGGGTTTTGCCGCGAAGGTTGGCGAGCGCATCGGCAATATCGTACGCCGGTTGGGCTTCGCATCGGAAGTGCATGTGCGCACCTTCGGAAGCTACGATTCCTCGTCAAACAATTTCGCCTACGACGCCCTGATATCGACCCGCAACCGGCCCGATCACGCCGGCGACGAGATCCGGAAGCTGATTTCCGGCACGCCTCAACTGGTCAAGAGCGGCAAGTGGAAGTCGCAGACACGCACGAACATACTCGGCTTCCTCGACAATATTTCACAGAGCATCGGCTGTGGCGGTCTTCCGACGACCGTCATTCTTGCCTCCGATGGCATCGAAGATTCGGAGTATGTGCGCTTGCAGAAACCTGGCGCGAGATTGCCCGCGCCGTCGGGTGCGCCATTCCGCGGCTGCGCTGAGATGGACATTCTCGGACTGGGCCAGGGCACGGACAGCCCGATTCAAACCTCGCGCCTGCGTTCCGAATGGACGCACTGGGCCGCGGCGGCCGGTTTTGCGAAGTTCATCGGCCTCAACGACTGGTAGCGCGCTACAGTCCCAGCCGTGTCCGGACGGCCTGCGGTGTCGTTCCTGCGCCGCGTACGCTCCTCAGTGTCACAGCCTGATCGCGCTTGGAGAATTTCCTTCCGCTGGCATCAAGTATCAAACGGTGATGCGCGTAACTGGGTACGGACAGTCCGAGCAGCGCTTGCAGCAATCTTTGCACATGCGTCGCGGCAAACAGATCGCTGCCACGCGTGACCAAGCTGACAGTCTGGAAGGCATCGTCGACGACCACGGCAAGATGATAGGCCGCCGGCATGTCCTTGCGCGCCAGCACGATGTCGCCGAATTGCTCGGGGCGCGCGATGATCGAACCAGATTCACCGCACGGTCCTCGGCCCTCTTCCTGGAACGACAAAGAGCCTGCAACTGCCGCGGCCTTGGCAACGTCGAGGCGAAGCGCATGCGGCGAGCCAGACCTGATGCGTGACTCTCGCTCTGCATTGGTCAGATGGCGGCAGGCGCCGGGGTAGATTGGACCATCAGGTCCATGCGGTGCTTCCGCGGCGCGGGCGATTTCGTCTGCGATTTCCTTGCGGGTGCAGAAACAAGGATAGAGCAGTCCAGCCGCATTCAGCCTGCCAAGCGCTGCATGATAAGCCGTCTCGCGGTTGGACTGCCGCAATACCGGTTCTTCCCAGCGCAGCCCCAGCCAGTGCAGATCCTCGAAGATTGCCGTGACGAACTCCTCGCGGCAGCGTGCGCTGTCTATGTCTTCGATGCGCAGCAGGAACCGTTCGCCTGCATCGTGCGCCACGATAGCAGCGAATGCATGGCCCAGATGCAGCAGGCCGGTTGGACTTGGTGCGAAACGCGTGACAATCATGGCGCGAGACTACACGACCGACCGGCGATGATCATGCGTCCCGCCTCGCCTGAGGAAGGCCCCGCCGTGGCGGCGGTGAGGGTCGCATCGTGGCGCTGCGCCTATCGCGATATCGTGCCGGGCTCCTTTCTCGAGAGCATGAGTTCGAATGAAGCGCATTGGTGCAGGGTCGCTTCGGGCGGCGCGCCGGGCACGCAACTGCTCGTCTGCGAGATCGATGGCCGGATTGTAGGTTTTGCCTGCTACGGTGCGGCGCGACCGCCCAACTTCGAATTTTCCGGAGAGCTTTACGCTACGTACTTCCTGCCGGAAATGATCGGCAGGGGGTACGGCGCAGTGACGATGTTGGAAGCGATGGGAGGCCTGAGAAGTCTTGGTCATCGCGACATGATGCTCTGGGTTATCGAGAACAACGCACGTGCCCGGCGCTTCTACGAAAGCTTCGGTGGCATCGAGATCGCAGATTCGCGCCGGAGCTTTGAGATTGACGGGACGACAATCTGGGAAGTCGCATATGGCTTCCGGCCGCTTCCCGTATCGGCTGCGAAGAGATAGAAGCGGGCATGGCTTTCGGTCATCGTCCACTTTCCGGTCCGCGCCTGCCACCCCAACGCGGAGCTGCAACGCATCTTGTGGTGCTCTGTCACGGCTATGGCGCAGACGGTAACGACCTGATCGGTCTTGCGCCGCACTGGCAGCGCGGCCTTCCGACGGTTGCTTTTGTTGCGCCCAACGCCCCGGAACCCTGCGCCGGGGCGCCGACAGGGTTTCAATGGTTTCCGATTTCGCGGCTGGATCCGGGCGAAATGCAAATGGGTGTCGAGTCCGCTGCGGACGCGCTCAATGCGTTCCTCGACACCGAACTCACCAGGATGGAGCTGCCACCCGAACGCCTGGCGCTTGTCGGATTCAGCCAGGGCACGATGATGTCTCTGCATGTCGGTCTGCGGCGTGCGGTGAAACCCGCCGCGATCGTCGGCTATTCCGGCATGATCGCGCGCGGCACCGATATGGAGCCGTTACCGGCAGACACCCCGCCGATTTTGCTCATTCATGGCGACGCGGACCAGATGATCCCTCCCGAGGCCATGTTCGCCACCGCGGGCATGCTTGGCCATGCTGGTGCCTGTGTGCAGTGGCATGTGGCGCCCGGTGTCGGCCACGGCATCGATCCCGTAGGCCTGCAAATGGGCGGAGACTTTCTCAGCATGGCGTTTCGAAACCTGCTGCGCCGCCGCGTTCCGCAGGTTAATTGCCCCGTCCCGTGAGGGCGTTACCTTTCTGTCACTACGAATCGTCTATTCTGCGGCCCAGCTTGGCAGGCCCTGCGCTTTGCCTTTATGGTGCCGCCGCCCAAGAGGAGTGACGACCAAAGGAACGCTTCCGTGTTAGCCGCTCGGCTTCCCGACAATTGTCCGGCGCTGGTGTTGAATGCCGACCACCGGCCACTCAGCTATTTCCCCCTGTCGCTGTGGTGCTGGCAGGATGCGATCAAGGCCGTGTTCCTCGAGCGCGTAAATATCCTCGAGGAATATGACCGCGTCGTGCACTCGCCGAACCTTGAAATGCGCATTCCCTCGGTTGTCTCGCTCAAAACCTATGTCCGCCCGGCCCGCAATCCTGCCTTCACGCGATTCAACCTGTTCCTGCGCGATCGCTTTGAGTGCCAGTATTGCGGCGCGGACGAAGACCTGACATTCGACCATGTCATTCCGCGCTCGCGCGGCGGACGAACCACGTGGGACAATGTCGTGACGGCCTGCGCGCCCTGCAACCTGCTCAAGGGCGGCCGCCTCGCACATCACATCGGCATGCATCCCAGACATCGCCCGCACCGTCCCACGATCAATGAGCTGCGCAGCAACGGCCGGAAGTTTCCGCCCAACTATCTGCACGATTCCTGGGCCGACTATCTGTATTGGGATAGCGAGCTGGAGCCGTAGAGCGCAATCCGCCGAACTGCATTTGTGGTTCGACGTACGATTGCGCGCCACTCGATCATCGTGCCACCCGCCACATCCCAATCAACGGCGGAGCGCCTTGTGGCGCGATGTTCTTACGCGCGACGAACCCGGCACGTTCGTAGAGCTTGGTGTTGCGCGGATTGGAATTCTCAAGATAGGCGGGAACTCCCATCTCATCGGCGCGCTTGACGGTAGCCTCCAGCATCACGCCGCCAAGACCAAGTCCCTGCAGGCGCGGAGCCACAGCGATGAACGACAGATAGTAGTGATCCTCGTGCGGGTGGTTCTTCTCCATGGCATCGGCCATCGCCGAACCGCGCATCAGGCGCGGAAAGCCGCACAACCGCACGAACAAGGGCAATAACCGCATTTGTTCGTAGAAACCGCCCGGACTTGCCGGCGTGCCGGGTGGAAGCCAGGCGGCGCACACATTGGTGTCGGTGCTCATCCACACTTCGCCGAATGGGATAGCGCGTGTCTTCAGCAGCCAGAAGAAAAACTGTTCCATCACCCGCGCCCGACGCGGTCCGGGCCGTGCAATCCAGTTGAAAACGGGATCGGCGGTAAACGCGGCCGCGAACAGCCGCGAAAGCACAGCTGCATCGTTTTCGGTCGCTCGGCGCGGCGCGGATGCCGCCGCAAGTAGAGCGTGGCGGTCTTCGCTCATATTTTCTCTGACAACGCGATCGCAAGTCGACAACCGGCCTTGATGCCCTCGCTGAGCAGCCGGTAACCGGGCGCCTCTTCGGCGCCATGGGCGATGGCAAGGTCGCGATGGGCGATTTCTTCCGCGCGGAACTCCTCGACGGTCTTTTGCAGTTCGGTGTCCTTGTCGCCCAGTCGGGCGAGCTGTGCCGCGTAATGCTCATCAATCACGGTTTCGACTGCTGCAGTGCAGGCCATCGCCGCCTTCTCGCCAAGCAGGGCTGTCGCAGCGCCAAGCGCAAAGCCTGCAACTTGCCAAACCGGCCCGAGCGCCGTCGGACGCACGCACCGTTCGTTGACCAACTTGTCAAACACCTTCAGGTGACGCTGTTCCTGTTCTGCCATGTGCCGGATAGCCGCGCCGGCCTTCGAGCCGCGCGCGCCCAGCACGGCGAGCTGGCCTTCATAGATGCGCACGGCACCATATTCGCCGGCATGATCGACCCGGATCATCGCTTCAATGTTGTCGGGCGTTTGTGTACCGGGGAAAGCCGGGCGACTCTTTCGGCTCATGGCTTGCGCACCAGTAGAAAAGAACCGATCGCGGCAGTTCCTAGCGATATAATCGCATTATAACCCGCCATGGAGATGCCGAAGAGCCGCCAGGCGGCGCGATCGCACATGGGAACAGGCGCGTTGAGATCGAGCGTGCCGTTGAAAACAAATCCCGTCGTGCACGCGGCCGGACCCTGCCACCAATGCCATTCAACTCCCGCATGATAGACGCCGAGCGCGCCAGACGTCGCGACCAGAAGAATCGTGACTGCAGCCACAGGAACTGCAGTTGAAAGATTTACTTTGCCACTGAGAAGCAACAAGCCGCCGCCGAGGCCGATTACCGCGGCCGCGATGTGCGGCCAGCGCTGCCAGTGACACATCTCGCATGGCGGATAACCCAAGGCGTATTGGAAGAAGAGCGCGCCAAGAATCAGGGCCAGCGCCACCGTTCCCGTGACTGTCGCAACAAGCTCAGCTTTCATCGCGCGAATATCCGGCTTTCGTCTTCAAACGCCTTGAACTCCAGTGCGTTACCGCTGGGATCGTTAATGAAAAAAGTCGCCTGCTCTCCGGGCTGACCTTCAAATCGAATGTCAGGCGCGATCACGAATGGAACTTTCTTTTGCTTCAACCTGTCGGCGAGTGTGCGCCATTCGGACATCGAGAGGATCACGCCGAAATGCCGCACAGGCACTTGTTCACCATCAACCTCATTATGGGCTTTGTCGTTCGCGCCATCTGCGCTTAAATGCGCGACGATTTGGTGGCCGAAGAAATCGAAGTCCACCCACTCACCGCTCGATCGTCCTTCGGGACAGCCGAGCAGGGTTCCGTAGAAGGCGCGCGCTTGTGAAAGATCGCGCACCGGAAATGCCAGATGGAATCGAGGGCGTACGGTCATGTCGGGTCTCGCCAGACGTGAGAAAAAAGCAAGTTTTAGGTGTGAAGGGAAGCCCATGCGCCAGTCCGTGGCAACCCGCCGAGCCTCCAAGCGCGAATTGCTTCGCATCGACGGCCGCGCCGTTGAAGTAACAATGCGCCTCAATCCGAGGGCGCGCAGGCTGATCGTCAAGGTCCATCCTTCGACCGGCGAGGTCACCGTGGTCGCGCCGTCCCAGCGCGCCTTGGACCGCGCACTTGATTTCGCGCGGGGCGAAACGCCATGGATAGCGCGTCAACTTGCACGCGTGCCCAAGACGATCCCGCTCGCGCCCGGTGCGTATATTCCATTTCTGGGGGTGGAGCGGCCGATTCTGATGGGTGAATCCGGAATAAGCCCGGTTTGGCAGGACGAAGACGGGACGATTCGCGTGAGCGGCCGGGCCGAGCACGCGCCGCGCCGTTTGCTCGATTTTCTGAAGCGCGAAGCCCGCAGGACATTGGAAGCACGCTCCGTCGCCTTCGCCGCGCGCATTGGCGCTAGGCCCCGACGAATCGCAGTGCGCGATACTGCGAGCCGGTGGGGCTCCTGCTCCGTTACCAAGTCGATTTCTTATTCCTGGCGGCTGATCTTCGCACCGTCGTTCGTTCTCGACTATGTTGTCGCGCACGAAGTGGCGCATTTGCGTGAGATGAACCACGGACCGCGATTCTGGCGCCTGGTTCGCTCGCTGGTGCCTGATATCGATGTGCCGCAGGCCTGGCTGAAAAAAAACGGCGTCGCATTGCATCGCTACGCAGCGCGCAAGCGCGATTAGGTTCCGCCGCCGAGCACCCTGTCGATCAGCCCGCCTATGTCGTCGGGCTTTGCACTTGGCGCCGGACCCGTGGGAGGCGCGGCGATTGGGGTTGCGGCGACCGCAATCGTTCCTGCGAGCGGTCTGACGGGCAGTCCTGCTTCGGCCGACTCCATGAAATTGTGGAAGATGTGCGCGGGCAATCCGCCGCCCGTGGCCTTGTTCATGGGCCCGCCATCATCATTTCCTATCCACACGCCGCAGACGAGATCGGCCGTGAAGCCGACGAACCAGGCATCGTGGTAGTCCTGAGTCGTGCCGGTCTTGCCCGCCGTCGGGCGTTCGGCCAGCCGCGCCGCCTTGCCCGTGCCCGTGGTCACCGTCTCGACCAAGAGCCCAGTCATCTGGCTCAGATTGACCGGTGCAATGACCTGGCCCGGCCCTTCGCCTGCGCGCGCGAACAGGCGCTTGCCGCTTCTGGTCCGTATACTGACGATACCGTAGGGAATGACACCGCGCCCGCCGTTGGCGAATGGCACATAGGCTGCGGTCAACTCCAGCGGCGTCACGCCGGACGTGCCCAGCGCCAAAGACGACACGGCCTCGAGCGGCGAGGCGATGCCGAGCCGGTGCGCCGTCTTGGCGACCACAGTGGCGCCCACTTCAGCCGTCAATTGTGCCGCGATCACGTTTGACGATTTGGCAAAGGCGCGCGTCAACGTCATCTCGCCCTCGAACTTCCCCTCATAGTCGCTGGGCGTCCAGCCATGGATGTTGACCGGCCCGTCATTCATCATCTCGTCCGGCGTGTGGCCGTGCTCGAAGGCGGCGAGGTAGACAAACGGCTTAAACGCCGATCCGGGCTGGCGCGTCGCATCGGTGGCGCGATTGTAAGAGCTCTGTTCGTAGGAGCGGCCGCCGACCATGGCGCGCACCGCACCGTCCGGAGTCATGGCGACAAGGGCTGCCTCGCTCGCACCTATTGCCGCGCCCTGCGCTGCAAGACCCGCGGCCACAGCCCGTTCGGCCTCTGCTTGTGCATCCAGGTCGAATGTCGTCGCCACGATCAGCGAATCGTCCGCGTCTGTGGCATAGCCGGAGAGCTGCGAGATTACCCAATCGGCAAAATAGCCCGAGCCTGGCGTGCCGGTACCACGCACGATCCGCGGCCGCGTGGCCTGGGCTTCGGCACGCGTCTTGTCGTCGATGAAGCCTGCATCCTCCATAGCACGCAGCACGACTGCCGCGCGCGCCATCGAAGCATCCGCGTCGGCGAGGGGATTGTAGCGCGCGGGCGCCTTCACGCTTCCGGCCAGCATCGCCGCTTCCGGCAACGTGAGTCTCATGGGCGGCTTGCCGAAGAAGCGCTGCGCCGCCGCGTCGATGCCATACACGCCCGCACCGAAGTAAACGCGATTGAGATACAGGGTGAGGATTTGATCCTTGCTGTAACGCGACTCCAGATACACCGCGAGCATCGCTTCCTGGATCTTACGCTCGAAAGTGCGGTTGGGATCGAGAAACAGGTTCTTGGCGAGCTGCTGGGTCAGGGTGGATCCGCCCTGGCGCACATGGCCTGCCATCATGTTTTCCAGCGCCGCGCGTCCCAGGCCGATCGGATCGAGCCCGAGGTGCGAGCGGAACCTGCGATCCTCGATGGCGATGAATGCGTTCGGCACATAGTCCGGCAGGCGCGAGACATCCACTCGTTCGCCCTGCGTCAGTCCACGGCGCGCGATCAGCCGGCCCCGATCGTCCAAAATCGTGATGTCGCGGGTTGCGCCGTTGACGAGAAGCTTGGTCACGTCGGGCAGGTCGGAGAGGAAATGCGACCAGAACACCGCGCCAAAAATGGCGCCCCACGCGAGTAGAATCATCAGCGCATAGGGCCATGCCCGGCGCCGTGCCGGTTTTTTCGGGAGCGCGGCTGCGACGCGTGCAGAGTCGGAGTCGGGGCGCTGGTCGCGACGCGGATTTGGGTTGCGGGGACGTGCCATGGACCGACCTCAAGGCCGGTTCTAGGCGCCAAGTGTTAACGGGCGTTAAACATGGCCGCGGTTATGGACCGCCGCGCAAAAGCGGCTGGCGTTCTGCCTACTTGTCACGCGCCGGCGGTGCTGGTGGTGCTGGCGGCGCAGGCGGAGCCGGCGGCATGGCCGGGCCACCAACCTGCACATTGGCCATGCCGTCGTTCGACAGCTTGCCGCGATACGAGTTGATCCGAACATTGCCCGAGCCCATGGCGCTGATCGACGGATTCACGGCCACACCGCCGAAATAGAGATCGCCGGCCCCAAATATCTCGACATGGAGCGGGTCGGCCACGCCATCGGCAATCTTGACGTTTCCAGAACCGGCAATCTCGACACTCACAGGTCCGTTCACGCGCGCAGCCGTGAAGTCGCCCGAGCCCGCAATCTCAATGCTCAGGCCGTTGCCAATGGTGCCCAGCTGCGCGTCCCCGGAACCGGCAATTTCGGCGTGCACGTTTCCGGCATGTCCGGCAGTCACGCGGCCCGAGCCGGCGATTTCAATTTTGAGATCACCGGACACGTCCGCAATAGCGATCTTTCCCGAACCGCCGACCGAGACATGGGCTTGGCTGACCTTGCCGATGGTGGCGTCGGACGCCACCGATTCCAGTTCCACCGGACCATAGGTGTCGCCGATGACCGTATTGCCGATCTCGTCATCGATACGGAGCGATGCGCCCTTGGGAACCGTCACCTTGATCAAAAGATGACCCTGACGGTTGTCGTCATGAATGTGCGAGAAGTCGAACCAGCTGCGCCAGTCCCATACCGAGTAGGACACGCTGCCAGCACCGTCGATGGTCAAGGTGCCGCCGGCATTCTTCACGCTCAGGCCCGCCACGAGTTCTTTGCTCCCGGACACGTCCAGCTTGCTGGGTCCGTCCTGGACTGACACGCGAACGTCGCCGACGACGTCATGAATGCGCAGATCCCTGGTGTCGTAGCTCTTGGTTGGCCAGGTCACCCAACCTGTGTCGGCGCCTGCGGCAGGCAGGATCAGGGTGGCGGCGACCGCGGCACCGGCCAGCATCGAACGTGTTGAGCTACGCATCTTGGGTGCCCTCCTTATGGGCGCGGTTCTATGTCGGAGCTACAAATAGTCTCTCCCCATTAGTAGGCAATGAACGCTAATTTCGCACATCTCCAATGTCGAAACGGAAAGGGAACAAACTAGTGAGTTCCCTCTGCCCTACGGCATTAGCCGGTAGCCGCCGCTCTCTGTGATCAGAATGCGCGCCTGGCCCGGGTTGATTTCGATCTTCTGCCGTAGCCGGTAAATGTGTGTTTCAAGGGTATGCGTGGTCACGGCCGGATTGTAGCCCCAGACCTCGTGCAGCAGCATCTCGCGCGGAACCGTCTCTCCCGAGCGGTAGAGAAACTTGAGGATATTGGTTTCCTTCTCCGTAAGGCGGATCTTTTTCTCGCTCTTGTCGATCAGAATCTTTGCGCTCGGTCGGAATGTGTAGGGACCGATGCGATAGACCGCATCCTCGTTCTGGCTGTGACTGCGCAAATGGGCATGCACCCGCGCCATCAGCACCGCGAAGCGGAACGGCTTGGTAACATAGTCGTTTGCGCCCGATTCCAGGCCCTCGATCATATCGGCGTCCGAATCGGAGGCTGTCAGCAGGATCACAGGCGCCGTTACGCCGCTGTCGCGTAACCAGCGGCACAGCACACGGCCGTCACCGTCCGGCAATCCCACGTCGAGAACGATGAATTCGTAGAGCGACTCGCGGGCCAGCGCCCGCGCTTCCTCGCAACTGCCCGCTTCTACGATGGAATAGGCACCTTCGGCTGCCAGTTGTTCGGCCAGCGAGGTGCGCAGCATTTTATCGTCGTCGACAAGGAGTATGCGCTTTGCGCTGGGCATGTCCGGGGATATCCGCATCAGGGAAGCGGCGCGAACTCTACCCGGTTTTTAGACGGCGGTGTATGTGGAATGGGCATGACAAGGCGTTCCCGACATAGACCCAGAGCCGGCTCTCGCCAGCCGGTATCGCCTGTTGATCGCGTGATCTTCGCCGTCGATGCGTTTCGCCGCGGCCGCCCTGTGGTAATTCGGGAAAAAGGCGCGGCAAGCTGTGTCTACGCGGTCGAAACGCTGACCGGCTCGGCACTCAAGGCGCTGCGTGCCGTGTCGAGGCATAGCTCCTCGCTCGTCCTCACACACACCCGGGCGCGAACCTTGAAGATCCGTCTGTACACGCCGGACGTCGTGGCAGTCACCATCGATCCGGCGTCCGATGAGACGCGCCTGCGCGCGATCGCCGATCCGACCGACGATCTGACGTTTCCCATGAAAGGTCCGTTCGACACCGTCCGGGCCGGTCTGCCGTTGGCTTATGGCGCCGGTGTGAAGCTCGCCAAGCTCGCGGGACTGCTTCCCGCTGTCGTGACGCAGCGCGCAAAGAACGCGGCCGGAGCAGTCGAACTGTCGGTCGACGACATAAACTCCTATGATGAAGAAATTGTCCGTACCCTGAAAATTGTGGCCCGGGCGCGCGTACCGCTCGAAGGGGCGGAGAAGACCGAGCTTGTCTCGTTCCGTCCCGCAGATGGTGGGCCGGAGCATTATGCGATCGTGGTCAACGCGCCTGCGACTGCAAAATCTGTTCTCACGCGATTGCACTCGGAATGTTTCACCGGCGACCTGCTCGGCTCGCTGAAGTGCGATTGCGGTGCTCAGCTTCGCGGCGCGATCGAAGCAATTTCGAAGTCAGGTGGAGGGATACTGCTCTATCTCGCGCAGGAGGGGCGCGGCATCGGACTGATCAACAAGCTGCGTGCCTATCGTCTGCAGGACCAAGGCTTCGACACCATTGAAGCGAACGAGCGACTTGGCTTCGAAGCGGACGAGCGGTTGTACGGAATTGCGGCGCGCATGCTCGCTCTTCTCGGCTACAAATCGGTGCGCCTTCTGACCAACAATCCCGGCAAGGTTGCAGCATTGAAAGCCGCCGGGGTGAGGGTGACTGGCCGTGTCCGGCACTCCTTCCCGGACAATGATCACAACCGCGCCTATCTGCTCACCAAGGCCGAAAAGGCCGGACATCTGCTGTAAGGCGGCAAAAGTTGCCGCGTTCGAAGCACCTCAAAAGCCAGTATTTTGGCGGGCAGAATCCTGGCAAGACACTTGCGTGGTGAGCGCGATGACGGCCGTCAGCCTCACCGCCCATATCAGCAGCCCGCTTGCATCAGCGCCGGCGGTTGCTGCCGCGTCCTCCTCCGAGGGCGGATTTTCGTTCGGCGACCTGCTCGACATCGTCAATCCGCTACAGCACATCCCCGTCGTCAGCACGCTCTACCGCGCGATCACGGGCGACCACATCAAGACCTTTCCCAAGATCGCCGGCGACACCCTGTTTGGCGGCCTCGTCGGATTCGTATCGTCGGTCGCCGACACAATTTTCGAGAAAATTACCGGCAAAAGTGTCGGCGACACCGTGCTTGCGTGGGTCGAGGATGAATTTTCGCCTCCGAACACAGCGGTTGCCTCTGCGTCGTCATCAACAGCGGCGCCTGCCGCATTAACCCCGACCGTTCAGCAACCGGCTCCAAGCGAGGTGACACCAGCGTCACTCGACTCGATCGTCATACCCGGCCAGGACGCTTTGCTGATGGCTCTGACCCGCAAGAGCATCGACCAGGACCTCGCCCTTCGTGCGGCCAGTGCCTATCGCAGCACGCTAAGATTCGCGGGCACGGCAGCCGCAGCCGCGCTGCACTGAACCGTCATCTGCGCTAACCTGGTACGATGGAACTCGTTGTCAGGGCGGACGATCCAGCGAAGGCCGTGCTCGATTGGGGCAGCGGCGCACGCCGTGCTGCCATTGGTTCAGCCGGTATCGGCTCCAAGCGCGCGGAAGGCGACGGCGTAACTCCAGTCGGCGCCTTTCCCATTCGCCGAGTTCTGTATCGTTCCGATCGAATTTTGCGGCCGAGAACGATCTTGCCGCTGGCGGCAATCGAGCGTGACGATGGCTGGTGCGACGCGCCTCTCGATGCTGCCTATAACAGGCCCGTGAAGCTACCTTATCGCGCGAGTGCGGAAGCGCTGTGGCGCGAGGATCATTTCTACGATCTCGTCGTCATACTGGGCTTCAACGACGCGCCGGTCGTCTCGGCTGCGGGCAGCGCCATCTTTCTGCATATTGCGCGGTCGGATTTTCGCCCAACACGGGGCTGCATCGCTCTGGCGGCGAATGACCTGCTGGAGTTGGTGCCGCTTCTTGGCCCCAACGATACGATTTCGATTAGGGCTTGATACGCTCGCCGAAGATCGCACCGCCCACCCGAACATGGGTGGCGCCGAAGCGGATCGCGATCTCGAAGTCGCCGCTCATTCCCATGCTCAGCAAAGACAGATCGTGCTCGCCCGCCAGCCTGGCGAGCAGCGCGAAGTGCGGAGCGGGATTCTCGCCGGCCGGCGGTATGCACATCAGGCCCTTGAGCGGTAGTCCAAGTGCGCGCGCGTGGGCGATCAGTGCCGCGGCGTCGTGCGGCAGGACTCCCCCTTTCTGCGCCTCTTCGCCCGTATTGACTTGCACGAACAGGAAAGGGTTCCGACCTGAGCGATCCATTTCCGCGCGCAGCACATCGGCGAGCCTTGGCCGGTCGAGCGTCTGGATCGCATCGAACAGGGCCACCGCTTCGCGCGCCTTGTTGGTCTGCAACGGGCCGATCAGATGCAGCTCAATGTCGGAATATTCCGTCCGAAGCGCCGGCCACTTCGCCTGTGCTTCCTGCACTCGGTTCTCGCCAAACACGCGCTGGCCGGCGATCAGCGCGGGATAGATGTCCCCAGCTTGGATCGTCTTGGTCACCGCAACCAGGCTGGTGGAGGCGGCAGGTTTGACGGCAGCCTTTCGCGCCGCTTCGATGCGCGCAACAATGGACGACAGGTTCTCGTTGATTTGTTCGGGTGACATGTGCCGCACAGCTTGGCGCGCCGCAAACTAGCAAGCGCTGCCGCGCATCTCAACGCGCGCTCGCCGCATGCCGGACGTGTGCCGATGCTCGTGCTCATGACCGACGATGAGCGGCTCACCGATCCGCTCGCTGCGGCACGCCTTCTGCCGAAGGGAGCCATGGTCATTGTGCGGTCGCGCGATGCCGTCAAACGTTCCGAATGGGCCTTCGCCCTCACTGCTCTGGCGCGGTCGCGCGGTCTGCTCGTCTTGATCGCCAACGATGCCAAGCTAGCCTCGCGCTGCGGCGCCGACGGACTACACCTTTCGGAATCGAACGCGCGTCAGGCACCGCATTGGAGCGCGCTCCGCCCGCACTGGTTCATCACCGTCGCGGCTCATTCCTTGCGCGCTGCCACCCTGTCCAGATGCAACGACGCAGTTCTATTGTCGCCGATCTTCGCCACGGCTTCACATCCGGGCCGTGCGGGGATGATGCCCGCGCGTGCGAGCATTATCGCTCATAACGTTGCGGTACCCGTGTATGCGCTGGGCGGTGTGACTGCGCGCAACGCGGCCCTGTTGCACGGCTTTTCAGGAATCGCTTCGATCGGTGCGCTGGCGCCTTAGATGTTCAGCACGGCGTGCAGAAATTGCGCGTCCATCGCGATATGCGGTGCGCCATTGTAGAAGAGTCCGATGTTGCGGCTGTAGTTCAACTTCTCCCAGCCTGCGGTCAGCTGCAGGTTGGTGTTCACGGCGTAGGCGACGTCAAAGAGATAGGCCTGATTGTGAAGCGTTGGCGCACCCAATAACCCGTCGGTGTTGCCCTCGCCAAATTCGCCTCCGGCGATCCAGGAGCCATAGGTCACAGTCGAGCTGAGATGCAGGCTCGTCGTCGAGCCGCTATTGAGTGCGTTGTTGATGTTGAAGGCGTAGGTGTCTGCCTTGCGGTAGGCGCCTCCGGCCGACCACTTCACATCGTCATTCACATTCCAGTCGATTTCGGTACCGACCGCCCAGTCTGTCAAACCCTTGTGGCCGAAGGTTTTCGCGTCGTCGTGGGCGACGGTGAGTCCGCCGTAGACGCCAAGCGTGACGGGCCCGAAATTGTCGCTGTAGTTGACCGCAGCTTCCCACATATTCGTCTGCCGGTCGGCAACGTGCGGACCGGTATTGAGGAACGGAATGACGTCCTTCCCTTCGGACGGCGTGAACGACGCGGCAATCTGCAGACCGAACAGGCGCGGAGTGTAGTAGGAAATCTTGGCGTAGTTCAGAGAGGATTCGACCGCGCTATTCAGCGCGAAGACGTTTGTGAATGCCGCTCCGGTCGAAGGGTCGCGGAAGAAGGTCGCGTTCGAATTGTCAATTGTCACTTCGGGATTCACAACCGGCCCGGTGATCGAGAGCGCGTACGCTGCACCGTCGGTCATTCCGACATCGATGTGTCCGAGACCGGTTTGGACGGAGCCATAGACTTTCTGGACCAGGTCGCTACCGTAATTGTCGCCCGAAAGATGGTCGTGATAAATCTCAAACGTGCCCTTCAGCGCCAGCGACAAGCCGCTGTCATAGTCGCGCTGCAGCCGTGCATTGACGGAAGCCGCTCCGGTGGCTCCCCACTTGTCCAGGCTAGGTGCACTTGGCTGATTTGCGCCGAAGACGCTGCCCTGGACCTGACCGCCGAGAGAATAGTCCACGCTGCCCACTTCGCCTGTGTAGGGCGAGATGCTCCAATCGCTCCAGTCGGCGGCGGCCGCTTGCAGTGAAGCGAGCGATGCAACGCACGCCGCCGCAGCTAGCGATAAAATTCTCATACCCACCCGACCCGACAATCAAACTGAGTTTGCATAGAAACAAATGGACACCTTGGCTCATAGCACAGA
This sequence comes from Pseudomonadota bacterium, assembly GCA_025360685.1. Classification (GTDB taxonomy): domain Bacteria; phylum Pseudomonadota; class Alphaproteobacteria; order Micropepsales; family Micropepsaceae; genus Rhizomicrobium. Next base: position 1,781 of record JANYBR010000193.1, on the reverse strand, counting down.
CTGAGGGCCGTTCTGCCTTTGGCGCGCAGTGTTGCCCGTTTACCTTGTTCGGACGTCGGCCTTCGCCGTTGCACGCTCTGGGACAGACACGTATAAGCCCGCCCAGGGGGGACGCGCGAACGACGCCGTCCAGGCGTCCAGAAAAACGAAAGCGGCCCAATGCGAATTCTGACCGTTCTGGCTTTGGCCCTTGCACTGGCGGGTTGCAGCTCCGACAACACTTTGTCCGACACAGGCTCCGGTTCTACCGCCATTTCGGCAGGTGGCGGTCGCACTTTGGGCGTGAATTCCTATTTGTGGCACGCGACCCTGGACACTTTGTCGTTTATCCCGCTGTCGTCGGCCGATCCGTTCGGCGGCGTGGTGATCACCGACTGGTACTCCGCACCGGAGGCACCCAATGAGCGAATGAAGGTAACGGTCTACATCCTGGACCGCAGTTTGCGTGCCGATGGCCTGAAGGTTGCCGTGTTCCGCCAGACCAAGACCACCGATGGCTGGGCCGACGCACAGGTTGCCGCCGACACCTCGACCAAGCTTGAGGACGCCATTCTGACCCGCGCCCGCGAGCTTCGACTTGCCAGCGAAGGCAGCTAGAAAGACCAAATCGCTGTAGCCTGATCCGTGCCGGAGGCCTCAGCGCCAGATCGTCCGGCACCTGAAGGATTGTGCAACGATGGCGCGTTACAACGCCAAGGAATCCGAAGAGAGATGGCAGCGCGCGTGGAACGCGAAGCAGTCCTTCCTCACGCCCACGGATTCCATCAGACCCAAATATTACGTGCTGGAGATGTTCCCCTACCCGTCGGGACGCATCCACATGGGCCATGTGCGCAATTATACGATGGGCGACGTGATTGCGCGGTTCAAGCGCGCACAGGGTTTCAACGTTTTGCATCCGATGGGTTGGGACGCGTTCGGCCTGCCGGCCGAAAACGCCGCGCGCGACAATGTCAGCGCCGGCAAGAACAGTGGCACGCACCCGCGCGAATGGACCTACGTTAACATCGCCGCAATGCGCAGCGAACTGCAGGCGCTGGGATTGGCGATCGACTGGACGCGTGAATTCGCCACCTGCGACGAAGGCTACTACAAGCACCAGCAAAAGCTGTTCCTCGACTTCTACAGGCACGATCTGGTCTATCGCTCCGAAGCCGACATGAACTGGGATCCGATCGACATGACCGTGCTCGCCAACGAGCAGGTGATCGACGGCAAGGGGTGGCGCTCCGGCGCCGCGGTGGAGCGGCGCAAGCTCAGCCAGTGGTTCTTCCGCATCACGCGCTATTCCGACGAATTGCTGCGCGCGCTCGACGGCCTCGAGAAATGGCCGGAGAAGGTCCGGTTGATGCAGAAGAACTGGATCGGCCGCTCCGAAGGTTTGCGCATCTCATTGGAATTGTCGAATCTGACGAAGGTCGACGTGTTCACCACCCGTCCCGACACGATCTTCGGAGCCAATTGCGTCGCTTTGTCGCCAGATCATCCGCTCACGGAGGAATTGGCGAAGACCGACGCGAAGCTGCGCGACTTCATCCTGGAATGCCGCCGCACCGGCACCGCCGAAGCCGAGATCGAGACGGCGGAGAAGCTGGGCTACAACACCGGACTGACTGCCGCGCATCCCTTCGATCCTGACTGGAAGCTGCCGGTGATGGTCGCCAACTTCGTTCTGATGGGCTACGGCACCGGCGCGATCTTCGGCAGCGCTGCGCACGACCAGCGCGATCTCGATTTCGCGCGCAAATATAATCTGCCGGTGTTGCCGGTCGTGATCCCCG
>JANYBR010000190.1 GCA_025360685.1 Pseudomonadota bacterium | reverse complement strand
GTCGGCCTGGTTGTCGGAGCCGTTCTCGAGCGAGGCGATCCGGTAGCCGATATCGCGCAGCAATCGCTTTAGGCCCGCGACGCTCGCCTGCTCCAGGCTCGTAATGTTTGGCGCTTCGCTCAGGGTCATGGTCCACGACTTCATGTGGTGGGTGTTGACCGCGGCGAAGGGCAGCGTGAAGTAACTGTCGGACGCACAGTCGCGCGCCGCCAGCGGATCGTGCGCGGAGAAGTTGACGTCCTTGACGCAGACCGGCTTGTCGCCACCCCAGGCGCGTGACGGCCCGGAATGCGCCAGCGAGGAGCGGGCATACACGTAATAGGCCGGGGCGTTCAGATCGCCCTGGAGGATCGCCTGGCAGTCACCGGGAGCCACGCGTGTCCAACCCTGGGTGGCGATGGTGGTCGGCGACGCGACGCCTGTCGCCGAATACAAGACATAGGAGGTGCGATTGCAGATCTTGAGTGTGGCGGCGGCAGGACTCGCGACGCAACACAGGCACAATAGCGCCACGACGTTCCATGCGGTGCGCGGTTTGATGCTCATGCGCCGGTGATCAAGGTTCCGGCACCATGCTCGGTGAAGAGTTCGAGCAGCAGGACGTGCGGGATGCGCCCATCCAGGATGACGGCCGCATTCACGCCGCCTTCGACGGCGTCGATGGCGGTTTCAATTTTCGGAATCATGCCGCCCTTGATCGTGCCGTCCGCGATCAACGCACGCGCCTCGGCCACGGTCAGTTTCGGTATCAGCTTCTTGTCGCGGTCCAGCACACCCTCGACATCGGTCAGCAGGATCAGCCGTTCCGCCTTCATCGCGCAGGCGATCGAGCCCGCCACCGTGTCGGCGTTGATATTGAACGTCTCGCCATGCGCACCGACGCCAATCGGCGCGATGACGGGGATGATTTCCGAACGCATCACGGTGTGAAGCACGGCAGGATTCACCTTCTCGGGCTCGCCCACAAAGCCGAGATCGATGCCATTCTTCATCAGCTTTTTGGCAAGAATAAGGGTGCTGTCCTTGCCGGAAAGACCGACGGCGCGGCCGCCAGCGGCATTGATGCCGCTGACGATCTGCTTGTTGATCGAACCGGTTAGCACCATTTCGACGACATCGATCGCCGCCTGGTCGGTGACCCGCAGTCCGTCCACGAAGGTCGAGGGGATCTCGAGTTTGGCCAGCATGGCGCCGATTTGCGGGCCGCCGCCGTGAACGACCACCGGATCGATGCCGGTCTGCTTCATCAGCACGATGTCTTGTGCGAAATCGGCGGCGGTGCCGCCGCCGGCCAGAGCATTGCCGCCGAACTTCACGACGATGGTCTTCTGGTCGTATTTGAGAATGTAAGGCAGCGCTTCGACGAGGACGCGGGCCGTGGAACGCCAGCGCGCCATGACGCGCATGTTGCGTTCCTGCGAGAACTCGTCCTGCAGAGCCATTCCGTTATCCCAGAGAAATCGCGGCCTTATAACCCAATCGTCAGTGGTCGGCCAGCGCCGCGAGCTGCACCTTCAACGGATCGAGGCCGATGCCACGAAATGCCGAGGTTGCGCAAATCTCCGGGAATGCCGCAGTGTGCTTGCGCGCTTCCCCGTCGGCGGCTGCTGCGGTCTTGTCAATTTCGTCAGGTTCAAGCTTGTCGATCTTGGTTAGCACAATGCCGAACGAGACCGCGGCCTCGTCGAGAAGCCCCATCACATCGCGATCCAGGTCGAGCACGCCGCGGCGCGCATCGATCAGCAGACAGACGCGGCGCAGGCTCGCCCGTCCGCGCAGATAGGCGAAGATCAGCTTCTGCCACTCCGCGGTCATGGTCTTGGAGGCTTTGGCGTAGCCATAGCCCGGCAGGTCGGCGAGCATCAGCCGCTCACCCAGCCGGAAGAAATTGATCTCGCGCGTACGGCCCGGCGTGTGCGACACGCGCGCCAAAGTCTTGCGGTTGGTCAGCGCGTTGATGAGGCTCGACTTGCCGGCGTTCGAGCGGCCGACGAAGGCGATTTCCGGCAGGCTCTGCGGCGGCAGGCTGTTGATGTCGCCGGTGCCCCAGACGAAGTCGCAGGCGCCCGCGAACAGCTTGCGCGCAGACGCGACTTTTGCCGCAGCTTCGCCGTCTTCGCTGGTCACTCGCCCGCAGCCGGCTTGGTGCCACCGGTCAGGCGCTGCATGAGCGCATCCAGGCGCAGGTTCTTGAAGAGATGCACTTCCACGCCCTGGCGGCGCATGATGTACCATTGTTGCGCCACGCCGAGCAGGTTGTTCCAGGTGTAGTAAATCACCAGGCCGGCGGGGAATGTGGCGAACATGAAGGTGAACATGATCGGCATCAGGCCAAACATGCGCGCCTGGATCGGATCGGCGGGTGCCGGGTTCAGCTTGGTCTGCACCCATTGCGTCATGCCCATCAGGATCGGCCAGATGCCGATCGACAGGAATGCCGGAATGAAGCTTGGCGGATGGAACGGCAGCAGGCCGAACAGATTGATGATCGACGTCGGATCGGGTGCCGCGAGATCGTGGATCCAGCCATAGAACGGCGCCTGGCGCATCTCGATGGTGACGAAGAAGACTTTGTAGAGCGAGAAGAACACGGGAATGACCAAAAGCTGCGGCACGCAGCCCGTCACGGGATTCACCTTCTCGCGCTTGTAGAGCTCCATGATCGCCTGCTGCTGCTTGGCAGGATCGTCCTTGAATAGCTCCTTGATCTTCTCCTGTTCGGGCTGGACCTTCTTCATCTTCGCCATCGTCTTGGCGGAGGCGTTCGCAATCGGAAAGGTAACTGCCTTCACCGCGACCGTGAGCAGCAGAATGGCGAGTCCGAAATTGCCGAGCATCTTGTAGAATTGATCGAGAACCCAGAAGAGCGGCTGGGTGATGATCAGAAACCAGCCCCAGTCGATGGCCATGTCGAAGCGTGCAATGCCCAGGGAACTTTCATAGTAGCGCAAAGTGTCGACGACCTTGGCGCCGGCAAAGAGATGATGGACGACGTGAACGGTGCCGCCGCCGGCCGCTGCGGTGCGCGCGCCAAGCCGGTAGTTTGCTTCGTACGCTTTGGTCGCCCCATAGGGCGTGGCGAGATAGGAGCCGTCGAAGTTCTCGTTCTGCGGCGGCGCTACGGCGGCCATCCAGTATTTGTCGGTGATGCCGACCCAGCCACCGGTCGACGAGAAGGTCTTGGGCGGTGTGCCCGCATCCTTGAAATCGTCGTAGCCGGCGTCCTTCAGGCTGCCGTCGGCGACACCGACAAAACCTTCATGCAGGACCCAGTAATGCTGGCCCACCGGCACGCCGTCGCGCACCACCAGCGCATAGGGATAGAGCGTCGCTGCAGCCGCGCCTTTGTTCTGCACGCTGTCCGTGATGGTGAACATGAACTGGTCGTCGACCGAGATTTGCCGCGTGAAGACGAGGCCGTGGCCATTGTCCCATTGCAGCGTGACCGGCTTGCCGACCGAAAGCTTGTCGCCACCGGCGAGCGTCCAGACTGTGTTGTCGTTCGGCAGAGGCGTGTTCACGCCTTCCGCGCCGCTCCAGCCGAAATCGACGAAGTAGGGAAAGTTCGTGCCCTTGGGCGCCAGCAGAGCGATCTCCGGACTCTTGGGATCGGCGGTGTCGTGATATTTCTTGAGGCGCAGATCGTCGAACCGCGCGCCGCGCAGCATCAAGGTTCCGTCGACCGAAGGCGTGTCGATCTTGATGCGTGCGCCACCGAGCGCCAGCGCTTTTTCACGCGGCAATTGCGCGGGCACGCCGCCGGGAATAGGCGCGGCAACCGTCGCAGGATGTTTGGCTTCTTTGGCGAGCAGCGCCTGTTTGGCCTGGTCCGCCCGCATCGCCGGCAAGCCGACGAAATACTGCCAGCCGGCAAACACCGCCACAGACAGCGCGATGGCAAGCATCAAATTGCGATTGGTCGAGTTGTCGTTCATCACAAACCTATCGGGGCGGTACAGGATCGAAGCCCGACGAACCACCGAGCCAGGAAATGGGGTGGCAGCGCGCAAGCCGCCGCGCGGCGAGGCCGACGCCCTTCAGCGGACCGTGAATCCGGATGGCGTCCATTGCGTAGTGCGAACAGGTCGGTTCAAAGCGGCAGGCCGGCGGAAACAGCGGCGAGATGAACGCACGATAGAACCGGAGCGGCGCAATCAGCGCCGCGACGGACATACCGCGCAGTCTGCTCGTGCTCTGCGTCAAGGGGTTTCTCCTGCTCGGCCAAGCTTCACATGGGCCGCGCGCAACGCTTGCGCAAGGTCCGAAAGCAGGCTGTCGAACGGCCTGGTGACCGTGTCGCGACGTGCCACCAATACATAGTCGGTGCCTGCCACACCAGAAAGGGGAAGTACTGCCGCGGCCGCCGCCCGAAGCCGGCGTTTGGCGCGATTGCGTACCACCGCGCCGCCGATCTTTTTGCTGGCCGTGAAGCCAACCCTGAGGGCGCCGTCCTTAATACTGCCGGCCGGAGTCGGGCACATTTCCAGGGTGATACCGGGGGTTGTCCGTCGAATACCCCTTGCGGCGCGCAGGAAGTCGGCACGAACCCTCAGATGCTGAAGGCAAAGCCCTTTTTCAGGACTGGAGGCAAGCCTGCTCAGGCGGACAGCTTGGCGCGGCCGTGGGCGCGGCGGCGGGCCAAAACCTTGCGGCCGCCCTTGGTCGCCATGCGCGAACGAAAGCCGTGGCGTCGCTTGCGGACGATCTTGCTCGGCTGATAGGGGCGCTTCATGGCAGTTCTCGGGTGGGGGCGAAAAGAGCGCGGTTTCTAGGGTTTGGCTAGTTGGCTGTCAACCGCGCACGCCGGGGCAGGTCGAGGGCGGCAAGGCCTGTTATTTCGGGTCTTCTTGGGGCTTTATGGGCCGCATGCTTGGCCGACTGCGCGCCCGTTTCGCCGGGGGCTACGGGCTTGTCGCCCATAGTCTTTCCGGCCGCCTGCTGCTGCTGACCTTTATCTATGTGATGGTCGGCGAAGTGCTGATTTTCATCCCTTCGATCGGCCGCTATCACCTCGAACTGCTCACCAACCATATCCAGTCGGCGGAGCTGGCGATCCTGCCCTTCACCGAGCCGGGCGGCGATCAGCTTTCAGGCGCCCTGCGCCAGCAGCTGCTGAAGCGGGCAGGCGCGTCGGCGGTTGTGCTCAAACGCGCCGAGCAGCGCGAGCTGTTCCTGGTTGAGGGCGAGCCGAACGCGATCGACAAGACCATAGACCTCACGCACATGATGATGGCGGGACGTTTGGCCGATGGCCTGGATTGTTTGTTTAACGGCGGCAACCGCATTCTTCATGTCATAGCACCTACCCGCATCAAGGGTGCCGAGTCGATCGGCATCATTCTGCGGGAGGCGCCGATCCGCACCGCGCTCATCGACTATGCCTGGCGCGTGATCATCACCGCTTTCATCGTTTCGGTGCTGAGCGGAATCTTGGTGTTCACGAGTCTGTATGTCGTGATGGTACGGCCGATGCGGCGCATCACGCGCTCCATGGTGTCGTTCCACGACAATCCGGAGGATCCGGCGCGCATCATCAGCGCCAGCGCGCGTCGGGATGAGATCGGAGTGGCAGAACGCGAGCTCGCCGCAATGCAGCGCGATCTGTACGGCTTTCTCCAGCAAAAAACACGGCTCGCCGCACTAGGTTCGGCGGTGGCGCGCATCCATCACGACCTGCGCAACATCCTCTCCAATGCGCAGCTGGCCTCCGACCGCCTGGCGGCGGTCGATGATCCCGTGGTCAAGCGCCTGGCGCCACGGCTGGTCTCGTCAATTGACCGCGCCATATCGCTGGCCACGAATACCTTGCGCTACGGACGCGCGGATGAGCGGCCGCCCAACCGCAAATATGTACGCATCGCTCCCCTCATCGGCGAAGCCGGTGACGCGGCCATTGAGGCGCGCATTGCGCCGGCCGCGATCGCATTCGAAAATCATGTAGCTCCGGAACTGGAGGTGGATGCCGATCCCGAGCAGATCTATCGCATCGTGCTCAATCTCATCCGCAACTCCGTCGAGGCACTGGTCGAGCGCGGCGCGGCCGGATGCATCAAGGTCAGCGCGATGCGCCATGGCCAGCGCGTCCTGATCGAGGTAGCGGACAATGGCCCGGGTATCGCTGCCGGAATGCAGGCCAACCTGTTCAAGCCGTTCGCCACCACCGCGCGCAGCGGAGGATCTGGTCTTGGCCTGGCCATCGCACGCGATCTGGCGCGGGCGCATGGCGGCGACGTTGTGCTGGTGGCGACCGGCAGCGGCGGCACCGTTCTGCGCATCGAGATACCCGACAGCGAGCTGACTTGATGGTTTGGAACGCCGGTGTTTATCTGACCTATGCCGACGAGCGCACGCGTCCGGCCGTCGAACTGCTGGCCCGCGTGCACCACGACAATCCGGTGCGCGTCATTGATCTTGGCTGCGGACCGGGAAATTCGACCGCCGTGCTCGCCGCGCGCTGGCCGCACGCGCATCTGGAAGCACTGGACTCATCGCCAAGTATGTTGGAGCAGGCCCGTAAGTCCGGCGTGCGCGCGCATTGGATCGAAGCCGACCTGACCAGCTGGTCGCCGGCTGTGGAGTACGATGTGATCTTCTGCAACGCGGCGCTGCAGTGGCTGGGCGATCATCGCGGTCTCATCCCGCGCCTGGCAAGTTTCGTCGAACCCGGCGGCACATTTGCTTTCCAGGTACCGCACAATATGGAGGCGCCTTCGCATGCGCTGATGCGCCAGGCTGCGGCGGCCGGACTGTGGGCGGCGAAGCTGCGAAATGTTCGCGAGGTGGCCGTGCTGCAGCCGTCCGACTATTTCGACATCCTTCAATCGGTCCGGGCGCAGATCGATGTCTGGGAAACGGAATATCTGCACGTCCTCGATGGCGAAGATGCAGTTTACGAATGGGTCAGTGGCACGGGTCTTCGGCCCTTTGTACAAGCGCTTGATGGCAGCGAACGCGAAGCCTTTATTGCCGACTACAAAAGCAGGCTGCGCAAGGCCTATCCCAGACGCTTAGACGGCACGACCTTGTTCCCGTTCAAGCGGCTGTTTGCAGTCGCGCGATTCTAGTCGCCGAGCGCCACGCCATCGCGCCTGGGATCGGCGCCGCCAACATAGCCGCCATGGACGCGTTGGACGATATGCAATCCGCTTTCGAGCTCGCGAGCGCTCACCGTATGTCCCATGGCGGTGAGGGGCGCGGACAGGCTGCCGAGCGCGGTATCCTTTTCCAGGATTGTCGGGCTGTTCAGGTTGAGCATGTGCGGTGCGGCCACCGCTTCGCGCGCAGTCATTCCGCCATCGATCATGTCGATCAGGGATTGCGCGACGAAATCGATGATCGCGGGCCCGCCGGGCGAACCTGTGGCGATCACGAACTTTCCGTCCGGCCCGAATACGATGGTCGGCGACATCGCGCTCATCGGCCGCTTGCCGGGCGCAGGCGCATTGGCAACCGGTTTGCCGTCGCGCGCAGGGTCGAAGGAAAAGTCGGTCAACTCGTTGTTGAGGAAGAATCCGTTGGCCATGATCTCAGAACCGAAAACGAACTCCACTGTCATGGTCATGGCAACGACCTGGCCGCGATCGTCGACCACGGACAGGTGGCTGGTGCCGGGCAGCTGCTGCGATTTCTGCGGCGCAAAGTTGGCATGTTTCTGCGGCGGCGTGCCTGCTACTGCCATGCCCATATCTTTTGTCGGATCGATCAGCGTCGAACGCTGCGCCAGGTACGACTTGTCGAGTAGTCCCGCAACCGGAACATTCACCACATCGGGATCACCGAGATACATTGCCCGATCGGCGAACGCCAAGCGGCTAGCCTGCGTAAACAGATGCACTCCGCTCAAGCTGTTGGGTTGAAGCTGCGTCGCCGGAAAACGTTCCAGCATTCCCAGTATTTGCAGCACGGCCACGCCGCCAGAACTGGGCGGACCCATGGAACAGAGTCGATATGTCCGGTATTCGCCGCACACTGCCGGCCGTTCGACGGCGTGATACGAGGCAAGATCGGCCAACGTCATGCCGCCGGGATTGACCGGAGCGTGCTGTACCGCGTCGACGATGTGCTGCGCGATCGTGCCCCTGTAGAACGCCTTCGGCCCGCGCTTGGCGATCACTCGAAGCGTTGCGGCAAGCTCCGGGTTCTTCAGAATCTCGCCCTGCGCCAGTGGCGTTCCGTCGGTCTTGTAAAAGTAGCGCTTGATGTCTGGCATGCCGGCAAGTTGCGGAAAGGCGCGCAAGGTCGCGGCGAGCTTGCGGCCGACGGGAAACCCATTTTGCGCCAGCTTGATCGCGGGCACGAACAATTTCGCCCAGGGCAGTCGACCATATTTCCTGTGGGCCATGTCGAACATGGCGATCACACCTGGCACGCCAGTCGAGAGCCCGCCTGGAACCACATCAAAGTGTCCGCGCGGCTTACCGGTTGCATCCAGAAACATGTCCGGAGTGGCCGATGCCGGCGCCGTCTCCCGGCCGTCGTAGCTCACGACCTTTTTGGTCCTGGGATCGAAGACCATCATGAAGTCGCCGCCGCCGATGCCGGAGGATTCCGGCTCGACCAGCGTGAGGACGAGTTGGGCCGCGATCGCTGCATCCACGGCCGACCCGCCGGCACGCATCATCTGCCGGCCAGCCTGCGCGGCGTAGGGATTGGCCGCCGCGATCATGTGGTGTTTGGCGATCGGTTCCGCTGCGCCGGCCGGCAAGCCCAGTGCCCATGACAAGGTGACGACATAAAGCACACGGCGCGCGATGTTCATGAGACCTTCTCTTTCCGGCGGCGAACGCAAACGCTAGCGTGGCATATATGGTGGGACCAGGCGCGCGAAATCTCATAACCGACGTAGCAGGATTGCGCGTTGGTCATGCCGAAGACCACAAGGTCCGCTCGGGCGCGACGGTGCTGCTGGCTGACGACGCCCTGATCGCCGTTGCCGACGTCCGCGGCGGAGCACCGGGTTCGCGTGAAGTGGAAGCGCTCGATCCGATCAATCTGGTGGGACGCGCCGATGCAATCGTGCTGTCCGGTGGTTCGGTGCATGGCCTGGATGCGGCGTCGGGAGTTGTCGCCGCGTTGCGCGCCCAGGGCCGCGGCTATCGCATGACACCCGCGGCGCCACCCGCACCCATCGTGCCATCGGCCATTCTGTTTGATCTGGTCAATGGCGGCGACAAGGAGTGGGGCGAGGAATCGCCCTACCGGGCTCTCGGGCGCGAAGCATTCGCGGCGGCCGGTCAGACGTTTTCTTTGGGGAATGCGGGCGCGGGCCTCGGCGCGCGTGCTGGTGGTTACAAGGGTGGATTGGGAAGCGTCTCGGCCGTGACGGACGACGGCTTCACGGTCGGCGCGCTCGTGGCTGTCAATTCGCTTGGTTCGCCGCTGATGCCCGGCAGCGGCGTGTTCTGGGCTTTTGCGTTCGAGCAGAATGGCGAGTTTGGCGGGCGCCGACCGCAAGACAAGGCCCGATACGATCTCGATTTGCCGGCAGACATGAAGGGCGTGCTGCCGGGCGAGAACACCACGCTGGCCGTCATCGCGGTCGATGCGGACGTTTCCGCTGTTGAACTCAAGCGCATCGCCATCATGGCAGCCGACGGATTCGCGCGTGCCCTGCGCCCAGTACACACGCCGTTCGACGGCGACATGGTATTCGGTGTCACGACGGCGAAGCGAGCTCTAGGAGAACCTCGCCAGCGCAACATCATGCGACTGGGCAGCATCGCAGCCGACTGTGTCGCACGCGCCATCGCGCGCGGTGTCTACGAGGCGCAGTCTCTGGGAACGATGAAAAGCTACCGCGAGATCTTCGCGGCCGAATAATCTTGAAACATGCGTAAGGCGTTCCATCGAACCGAGAAGGAAAACCCATGGATAAACCCACAAATGAAATCTTGCCGCCGATCGCGCGGCGCACTTTCGTGACCACGCTCGTCGCAGGATTCACGTTGGCCGCGGGACCGGTTCGTGCCGACGCGATTGTCACCGATGCCAATGGCCTCGACGCGGGCGCGGTCGACATTCCTGTCGCCGACGGAATAATCCCGGCCTATCGCGCAAGACCGGCGGGAAAGCCCGGTGCGCCTGTGGTGCTTGTGGTACAGGAAGTTTTTGGCGTGCATGAGCACATCAAGGATCTGTGCCGGCGTCTGGCGCACAGCGGCTACTATGCCATCGCGCCGTCGCTCTATGCGCGCCAAGGCGATCCGGGCAAATACGACATGGCCCACATCATGGACCTTCTGAAGGATGTGGTCTCCAAGGTGCCCGACAGCGAAGTGATGAGCGATCTGGACGGCGCCGTGGGGTTCGCGAAAAGCGAGGGCGCAGATACGATGCGTCTCGCCGTCACCGGCTTCTGCTGGGGTGGGCGTATCGTCTGGCTCTATGCGGCGCACAATCACGGCTTGAAAGCAGGTGTCGCTTGGTATGGGCCGCTGGCCGGCACTGACACTGACGCGCGCCCGCACACCGCGATTGAACTGGCGGCGGACATCAAGGCGCCGGTGCTGGGTCTCTATGCCGGACTGGACCAGAACATCACGGCAACCGACATCGAAGCGATGAAAAAAGCGCTGTCGAATGCGGACAATACGCGCTCGCGCATCGACGTGTTCGCCGACGCCCAGCATGGCTTCAACGCCGACTATCGACCTTCCTACAATGAGAAAGACGCGAAGGAGGGTTGGGCCCGCATGCTCGACTGGTTCAAGGCGAACGGCGTGGGCTGAGCAGACTTGGTTCGCGCGGAACCACTTTGGCCCTCGCCTTTCGATCCGCCTATGCCAAGGGGCTTCGGCGGACTGTCGAAGGATGGATGGCGGGCAACTACGCCTTGAGGGATCAGCGCACGAAGACGCGCACTTCGCTTGCCGTGGCGCCCGGATCGGTGGCTGAGGCGATGCCAAGCCGCGTCGCGGGCACGCCCATGTCGGTCATGGAGCGCAGCACTTCCTGTGCGTGGTTCTTGGCCGAGGTCTGCGCCAGCTGGACCGCCGCCGCGGTGCCCCGCGTGGGCGAAACGGCGACGACCGAGAAGCCTGCATTCGGCTTGGCCTGCAAAGCCTGGCTCAGTGCCGCATATAGAATCTGCTGATAGTCGACGCCGGGATGATCGAAGCGGATGACCACCAGCGGCGTGCCGGCATAAGCCAGTGTCGCTGACGTCATCGGTCCGCCGGCCGAAGCGATGGCCGGTGTGCCCAGATCATTGTCGTACAGCTCGCCGTTCTTGATGGCGCCGGCCAAGGTTGTGAGGTTGGCGCGCTCATTGGCGGCATAGGCTGTCTGGCGTTGAGTGTCTTCCGACGCCGCCCGCAGCAGGCGATCGATGAGCACGATCGTCTGGTTGGTTTCATCTTCGAGAACCCGCAACTGGCGATGGTCCTCGTCGACCGCACCGGAGACGTTGTACACCGCCTGAATCTGGTCCAGCGCGAAATGCGTCGCCGAGGAGTCCGCCACAATCGCCGCGCTTAACGCGTTCAAGCCGTTGATGTTGCCGGCCAGCGTATCGAGCGAACTCTGCGCCACGTTCCACTCGGCGACGAGTTCGGGATTGCCGCGCGTGGTACCGACCTGGAGGCGCGAGGTGATGCGGGCTTTGGCGTCCTGGTAGGCGCTGGCAGAATCCGCGCCCTGGTTACGGAGTTCGGACAGCCTCGAGGCATTGGTCGCGAGGTGCTCCTCGATTGTTGCGATCTGTCCGCGCAAAGTTGCAATGGTCGCGCTGACGGCGGTTCCCGTGTTCGAGCCTGGCTCGATGTTCACCGGCGTGATGGCGATCACGGGCGCCGAGCCGGACGAGGCGGGCGCACCGCCCGGCAACGTGCCCGGCGTTCCTGCACCGCTTGGCGGAAACTGGTCGGATGAACTGGCAGGCGCTGCGCCATTGTCGGCCTGATCGCCGAACAGGGCGCTGTCGACGTCGGAGCAGCCCGCAAGGCCCAGACCGGCCGCGAGCGCCAAGGCGCTGCCAAGGCGAGACTTAAATCTTGGGTCGGTCGCCAGAATTCCCCACATATGCCGATCTCCGCGTAACCGGTCCTCGCTCTCCTGACGGAGGCGACCGGTTAATCCCAGCCCGCCCGCGCAGAATCTGTTGGGCGCGAGTCTGGCTATCAGTCTTAAACAGCGCGCGCCGTGCGGACAAGGGTCCGCGATGACGCTTTTTGGGGAGATTCATGTGGGCGGCGGAAGGACTTGGGCCAAATTGCACGTTCCGAATCAGGACCCGGACTCGCTTGCCTTTGGCGGCCGCCATGCATAGGTTCTGCGCCCTTAAACGCACCCGTAGCTCAGCTGGATAGAGCACCAGACTACGAATCTGGGGGTCGGGCGTTCGAATCGCTCCGGGTGCGCCATTCACGTACAGAACTGCGAACTTCGCCAAGCTTTTCCGGGGAAGACACTGCCAAGGCGAGTGCCAGGGGCGGACCCGAGATCGTTGCCGTCTCGGCCGTGACTAAGATCTCGCTTACCAAACCACGGATATATCGTTTCCGGAGCGGCTTGGGCGCATCCAGCAGCTTGTGCTTGAGTTCGACCGCTATGGACGCTGCCTGCTGGCGCGACAGCGTCTGGCGCAGCTCTGGGAGTTCCGCATTAAGCGATGAGAGCAGGCGCGTGCATTCGCGGCTTTGTCTGGTGAGTTCGTCGATCTTGGCGCGAACCTGCGTCGCGTCCGGCAGGACCCCGTCTGCGACCGCTGCGATGAGGCGTGCGATCTGACCGTCCGTCTCGCTGAGTTGCTTTTGCAAAGCGGACTTGCGAACTCTCGTTTGTGAACCCGTTTTTCGCCGGTGGCGCAGCGCCTCCTGGACCAATCCCGGCAGGCGCTCCGGGTTCAGCAGCTTGTCGGCGAGAGCCCCGACGACAAGCCGGTCCAGTTCGTCTTCGCGAACCGCGATTGGGCGGCTGCAGGCCGACTTTCCTTTGAGCCGGTTGGCGGAGCAGGCGTAGTAGCGGTAATAACCGCCCTCTCCCTTGCCGGTGCGCAGCATCATGGGACTGCCACAGCTGTCACAGCGGGCCAGACCGGTCAGCAAAACCTCGCTGTTCGTGATCCGGGACGGCGTCATGGCCGGGCGGCGCGTGTGCAACAGCGCCTGGACCCGATTGAAGGTCTTCACCTGCACGATCTGCGGCACGGGGACACCGACCCACTCCTGCCTGGGCCGAGCCCGCCGGGAACGGCTGTCATGGGTGTTGTAATAGTAGACTCCCGAATAGGCACTGCGCGTGAGAATCGCGTGAACGATACTCAAATGAAACAAATTGCCGCTTCGGCTCCGTAGTCCGCTCATGTTCAGCCAGGACGCTATTGCCTTGACGCCCATAGAGCCCTTGGTGCCGTCACCTTTCAGAAACAAATCGAATATCTGCCGCACTATGGCAGCTTCCCGCTCCTCGACCTCCAGATGCTTCTTGATGCGCTGGCCGCGTCTTTCAACCTCGATTGTGCGGTAGCCAAACGGCGGTTGCGATCCGTTCCAGAATCCCTGACGGGCATTTTCCAGCATAGTCCGCGTGACGTGCTTAGCGGTCTCTTCACTACTGTACTGGTCGGCGGCAGCTAGTACCGTCTCGGCAAAGTTCGCGCTCGATCCTTCACCAAAATCCTGC
>JANYBR010000153.1 GCA_025360685.1 Pseudomonadota bacterium | reverse complement strand
TTCGGCCCGGCCAAGGTCCACCACCACGGAGCCGAATTCCGAACGCTTGACGATGCCGTGCACGATCTCGCCGATGCGGTCCTTGTATTCCTCGTACTGGCGCTCGCGCTCGGCGTCGCGCACCTTCTGCACGATCACCTGTTTGGCGTTCTGCGCATTGATGCGGTTGAAATCGACCGGCGGCAGGGTCTCGGCGATGATGTCGCCGACCTGGGCCGCCGGATTGCGCGCGCGCGCATCGGCCAGACTGATCTCGATCTTGTCATTGTCGACTTGCTCGACGACGTGCAGATAGCGCGAAACATGCGTTTCGCCGGTCTTGGGATCGATCTCGACCTTGATTTCGTTTTCGCTGCCGTAATGCGCTTTGGCGGCGCGCTGCATCGCTTCTTCCATTGCGGCGAGCACGACCTGTTTGTCGATCGACTTGTCTCGCGCGACGGCGTCGGCGATCTGCAGAAGCTCGGTTCTGTTAGCAGCAATGGCAGCCATGGTACTTTCTCTCCTTATTGCGCGCGTTGCACGCATTCAAATTAATCGGCGCGTTTGCGCGCCTTCAAATCTTCGGCGATGAGCGCGTCGGTCAGCACCAGCTTGGCCTCGGCGATCTGTTTGAAGGGAACGGTTGCGCGCATATCCTGCGTCTGGATCACGACATCATTGCCGTCGAGACCCAGAAGCTTGCCGCGAAAGCGCTTGCGGCCATCGATCGGCGTGTGCAGCTCGATCTTGGCGTCATGGCCCGACCAGCGCGAAAAATCCATCAGGCGGGTCAGCGGCCGGTCGATACCCGGTGACGACACTTCGAGCTCGAAATCACCCTCAATCGGGTTTTCCGCCTCGAGGAATGCAGTCAGGGCGCGGGCCAGAATCGCACAATCCTCGACGTTCATCGTGCCGTCGGGCCGTTCGGCCATGATCTGCAAGGTCTTGATATGGCCGCCCATCAGGCGCAGGCGCACGAGCCGGAACCCTGCCGCTTCCACGGCGGGTTCGACGATCGGCTCAAGATGGGCCATGGCGCTCAGAATGGGCGAAACTCCAAAACCAAAGTTTTTCCCGCGCGGCGATCCTTTCGGACCGCCACACAACAGTTCGTTCTGTTGTCTGGGATGGGCGCTATGTACGCCGGGAAGGGCTGATTATCAAGTCCGGGGCCCTATTTCAGGGTTTTCCAGCCGGTTTGGACGGTAAAATGCCGACCGTTACTTCGCCGGACGGCACAGTGGCCTTGAGAGGGCGCGGCAAGCCGGGCGGGACCGCAGAGAGAAAATAGACAGCACCCAGCGCCGCCAAGGTCAGCAAGGCGGCCAAGACAATCATGCCCTTCTCCCAGAGTTCCGGACGTTGCTTGATTTCGTCGTCGTCAAGGCTCATGGCGCGGTTCTAGCAGTGCGGACGAACCTTAGAAATGCCGGCGGGCCGTGCAGTTCCTTCGTCTCATAGCGCGTGGGCGGCCAGTCGGCCGGGCGCGTGTTCCAGTCCGCCGGCCCCAGCGCCGTCCAGATGAACGCCGCATGGGCCATCAGTCGCTCCAGCGCAAAGGCGACATAACCGGCGTCGTCGCTGGCAAAACGAAATTCGGCACCGGGTTTGAGGATGCGCGCGATCTGATCCAGCATTTCGTTCTGGATAAAACGGCGCTTGTGGTGGCGCGTCTTGTGCCAAGGATCGGGGAACAGGATGAAGAAACGCCCGATGCTGTCATCGGGCAGCACATCGATGATGTCGCGCGCATCGTCTTCGTAGAGGCGGACGTTCGTTACGCGTTCGGTGCCCAGCTTCGACAGCAGCTTCGCGGTGCCCGAGACGTATGGCTCTGCGCCGATCATTCCGACGTTCGGATGTTCCTTCGCCTGCCAGAGCAGATGTTCGCCGCCGCCATAGCCAACTTCAAGCCAGACATCGTCGACGGGATTTGCGAAGTATTCGCGCGGATCGCGATCTTTCCTCGGATTCAATAGAAGTTGTGGGAGCAGAGTCTCGCGCAACTGCAATTGGCGTGCAGAGAGCTTGGGCCCCTTGCGTCGCCCGAACAGGTGGCGGCGATGACGTTCGGGACGGCGCGCAGGATCAGCCGGCACGGAGTACCTCATCCTGAGGAGCATTTCTTCGCCTCGTCCTTCGACAAGCTCAGGATGAGGTGAAGAAATGCGTTTCGAAGGATCAGAAGGCGCGCTTGAGTGCGTCCGCCAGATCGGTCTTCTCCCACGAAAAGCCGCCATCGGCGTCGGGCTCGCGGCCGAAATGGCCATAAGCCGCAGTGCGCGCATAGATCGCCCGGTTGAGGCCTAGATGCTCGCGGATGTTGCGCGGCTTGAGGCTCATCATTTCTGGCAGGACATTCTCGAGCTTGGCTTCGTCGACCTTGCCGGTGCCGTGGGTATCGACATAGACCGAGAGAGGATCGGAGACGCCGATCGCATAAGAAATCTGGATGGTACAGCGATCGGCGAGGCCGGCGGCCACGACGTTTTTTGCCAGATAGCGCGCGGCATAGGCGGCCGAGCGGTCCACCTTGGTCGGATCTTTTCCGGAGAACGCGCCGCCGCCATGTGGCGCTGCACCGCCGTAGGTGTCGACGATGATCTTGCGTCCGGTCAGGCCGCAATCGCCATCCGGGCCGCCGACCACGAAGGCGCCAGTCGGATTGACGTGCCAGACGGTCTTGTCAGTGATCCAACCGGCCGGCAGCGCCTGACGGATATAGGGTTCGACGATTTTTCGCACGTCGTTCGACGTCAGATTTTCATCGAGATGCTGCGTGGAGAGAACGATCTGCGTCGCGCCAACAGGTTTGCCACTGTCGTATTGCACAGTGACCTGACTCTTGGCATCGGGACCCAGCTGTTTTTCCTTGCCGCTCTTGCGGGCATGAGCGAGGAGACTGAGAATCTTATGGCTGTAGAACAGCGGCGCCGGCATCAAGGTCGGAGTCTCGCGGCAGGCATAGCCAAACATGATGCCCTGGTCGCCCGCACCCTCGTCCTTGTTGCCCGACGCGTCGACACCTTGCGCGATATGCGGCGATTGCGCATGCAGCAGCACTTCAATGCTGGCCGTGTTCCAGTGAAAGCCTTCCTGCTCGTAGCCGATGTCCTTGATCGCCCGGCGCGCGGTATCGATGATCATGTCGTGCGTGACCTGCTTGGGCCCGCGCGTCTCGCCCGCGATGATCACCCGGTTGGTCGTCGCCATGGTTTCGCAGGCAACGCGGATGTCCCAGGGGCTCTGGCCGCTCTTGGGGCCCTCGCGGAAGAACAGGTCCACCACCTCGTCGGAGATGCGATCGCACACTTTGTCCGGGTGCCCTTCGGACACGCTCTCGCTCGTGAAGAGATAATTCTGACGCGCCATCGCCTTGAGCCCTTTGCCGACCATTCCCGCGAAGGGGCAGCTTTTTGCAACAATCGCCCCCGGGGTCAACTGGCAGAGTGTGGGCCAAGTTCGGTAAGGTGCAGCCTCACCATCTGAGGGAGAATATCCATGGTTGCGCCATTTCAGGGCGGATGCGCCTGCAAAGCTGTCCGCTACGAGGTTTCGAGCGAGCCCGTTGCGTTCATGCTGTGCCATTGCCGCGACTGCCAATATGTCTCGGGCGGTGAACCGGCTGCGGTCGTGGTCGTGCCAAAACCGGCGTTCAGACTGACCAAGGGCGCGGTGAAGAGCTATTCGGTGAAGGGCGACAGCGGCAACGCGGTCACGCGCCAGTTCTGTGCCGACTGCGGTACGCCACTGTTCAGCGCGCTGGAAGGCAATCCGGGACTGTGGGCGATCAAGGCGGGTTCGCTCGACGATCCCAGCTGGCTGAAGCCGACCGCGTTTCTTTGGAAATCATCCGCGCAACCCTGGGCGCATCTGGATCCAGCAATTCACGCTTTCGACAAGCAACCCATGTAGGAATTGTTTGCGCGAAGAAGTCGACACCCGCTGCAATAAGGCGCCGGTTCATCGTCGCGCCAAATCCTTTGCCAGCTTCGTCCTCACGGCTCTCACTGACCTGGCGCCGAAAGACTGTCCCGATTTGGGAAAGCACCCGAATTCAAGGGTTTGAGCTGACCCAAGGCATGGCGGACAAACGTCTTTCCGAGTCGCTCCGAAAATTCGTGGCGGACCAGGCGGTTGGGCAAATCGAATTTTCGAACGCCGAACCCCGGCTGGGGGGTCGCCCGGAACGAATATTTTAACGGTTCCTGCCTAGTTTTAAGGTGGACTGTTCAACGGTTGATGGGAAATTCTGGTGTCGTTTCACGACAAAACACTTCCGCCGCTGGAAAAGCGCGCAGAGGGGCGCAAGCGCACTTTGCTGGGCGCCAAGGTCGTTTCCCGGGACGGAATCTACTCCTGCGACTGCACGATCCGGGAGATTTCAGCATCGGGCGCGCGCATCCACATTTCCAATTCGGTCATCATCGCCAGTCCCTTTTTCCTGATTGACCATCAGAGCCAGGTCATGTTCGAAGCCAGGATCGTGTGGCGAAATGCCTATCAGGCAGGTCTGAAGTTCACGCACAAGCATTCGATGAATAATGTCGAGAAGCTCAAGCTGCGGTTCACGCGAGGCGGTTAGCGCGATGCGGGGCGCGCGCTAGAGAATAAATCGCGACAGGTCCTGATCCTTGGCCAGGTCGTCGACGCGGCTGTTCACATACGCGCCGTCGATTGTGAACTTCTCGCCGCTGCGCTCGGTCGCGTTGAAGCTGATATCGTCCAGCACCCGCTCCATGATTGTTTGAAGACGCCGCGCGCCGATATTCTCCACGCTGGCATTCACTTGCGCCGCAAGATCGGCGATTGCAGTGATGCCGTCGACGGTGAAGTCCAGCGTAACGCTTTCAGTGTCGAGCAGCGCCACATACTGCTTGATCAGGCTGGCTTCGGGTTCGGTGAGAATTTTTTGCAAATCGTCGCGGGTCAACGCCTTCAGCTCGACGCGAATGGGCAGGCGGCCTTGCAATTCGGGCAGAAGATCCGACGGCTTGGCCGCATGGAACGCGCCCGACGCGATGAAGAGGATGTGGTCCGTCTTCAGCGGGCCATGCTTGGTGGCAACAGTGGTGCCTTCGATCAGCGGCAGCAGGTCGCGCTGCACGCCTTCGCGGCTGACATCGCCGCCGCCGCGCATTTCGCTGCGGGCGCAGATCTTGTCGATCTCGTCAAGAAACACGATGCCATTGTTCTCGACCATCTCGATGGCGTCGCGAATGAGCGTGTCGTTGTCGAGCAGCTTATCGGCTTCCTCGGCGACCAGCGGCGCATGTGCATCGGCCACGGCAATGCGGCGCTTCTTGCCTTTCTGGCCGAATGCCTTGCCGAAGATATCGCCGATGTTGACCATCGAGATTTGCGCGTTCGGCAGGCCCGGAATTTCAAATGCCGGCATGCCGCCGGCATCCTTCATTTCCAATTCGACTTCTTTTTGGTCGAGTTCACCGGCGCGCAAAGATTTCCGAAAGCTCTCGCGCGTGTTGCCGCTGGAAGCACCCACGAGTGCGTCGAGCAGCCGATCCTCGGCGCGCGCCTCGGCCTGCGCCTCGACATCGCGGCGCTTTGCGGCACGCACCTGCGCGATGCCAACTTCGAGAAGATCGCGCGCGATCTGGTCGACGTCACGGCCAACATAGCCGACCTCGGTGAACTTGGTCGCCTCGACTTTCAGGAACGGCGCCTGCGCCAGCTTGGCCAGCCGGCGCGAGATTTCGGTCTTGCCGACTCCCGTCGGCCCGATCATCAGAATGTTCTTGGGCAGAACTTCCTCGCGCAGCTCGGGTGCCAGCTGTTGACGGCGCCAACGATTGCGCAGCGCGATGGCCACGGCGCGCTTGGCGTCATGCTGGCCGACGATGTAGCGGTCGAGCTCCGAAACGATCTCGCGCGGTGTGAAGGACGAACTCATGCGCTCTCAAGACTCTCAATGACAATGTTTTCGTTTGTATAGATGCAGATGTCGGCCGCGATCTTCATGGCGCGCCGGGCGATCTCCTCGGCAGGCAGGTCGAGCGCGAGCAGCGCCCGTGCTGCGGCCAACGCAAACGGTCCGCCTGAGCCGATGCCGATGAGCCCGTCTTCCGGTTCCACCACGTCGCCGGTTCCCGAAAGGATGAGCGACGACTTCGCGTCGGCCACCGCCATCATCGCCTCAAGCCGACGCAGATACCGGTCGGTGCGCCAGTCCTTGGCCAGTTCCACACAGGCGCGCGCCAGATTGCCGGGATGCTGTTCGATCTTGGCCTCAAGCCGCTCGGACAGCGCGAACGCGTCGGCTGTGGCCCCCGCGAACCCGACGATCACGTCCCCCTTGCCGATGCGCCGCACTTTGCGTGCATTCGATTTCATCACCGTGGCGCCGGCGGTCACCTGACCATCGCCCGCCACTACCACCCGGCCGCCCTTGCGCACCGAGAGTATAGTGGTCGAACGCCACTTCACTTTGTCTGCCATGTCATTCAACCTGTTATCGCTTCGAGCGTTTAAGGGCGCGCCCATGCATCTAAAATGTCTTGCAGTAGCGAGCCTAGGCGCGGCTTTGGCCGTGACGCAACTGGCGAGCGCCGCACCGCTGACCTATGACTGCCAGGCGCATATGACAAGGGTCGAGACGATTCCACCCGTCGCGCCCGGCGATACCGATCCCTGGCAATGTCCGGTGCCGACGGCGAAATCATCCACGGCAACGCATTGGACGCGCAATTCGCTCGAATATTGCCGCCTGACCGTGAACGTGTACGACGAAGCCTTGCGCGCAGCCCGGCGCATGGCCGCGCGCCATCACCGTCACCGGTGGATCGTCATCATGGACGCCGACGAAACCGTGCTCGACAATTCACTGTTCGACCGCGAGGGCGACATGTGCGGCAAGACCTACAACGACACAGAGTGGGATAGCTGGGTGCACTCAGACATGGCGCGCGATGTGCCCGGTGCCGCGGCTTTCACCCAAGCCGTGCACCGCATGGGCGGACTTATCGCCATCGTCACCAACCGCATTTCCGCAGATGATGACATTAGCCGGCAGGATCTGAGGCGTAACGGCATCTGGTTCGACTATGAGATTGGCAAGACCACAGTGTCCGACAAGGTCGAGCGCTGGCGCGGCGCGGTCGCTGCGTTGGCGCACAAATTCGGCGGCCACCCCAAGGCGGTGATGTGGATCGGAGATCAGATTACCGATCTGGCAGTCGTCGACAGCCATGGTCGCATGCTCCGCGCCATGACGCAGAAGGATGCCGGCACAGGGATCGGCACGTTCGAGTTCGTGATTCCCGATGCCATGTACGGCAACTGGATGGTCAATCCTGCAAAGTAAACCGCTACACAGACTGTTTCGGCTGCGGATCCCGCATCGGCGCTTGGACTAGTGCGGCGGCTCCTTCGGTTTAACCGCTTTGCTGGTCTTGCGGAGGTTTGCCGAGCTTGCTGCCTTTGCTTTCGTCGTGACTTTGATGCGTGCAGGTGGCGGATGTCCGGCACCAAGATCGGTGACGACCAAAGTGTAAGTATTGCCGTCCTTCCAATCCTTGGACGTCTTGTCCGGCGTCAGGCGCAGGATCGTGCCGTTGACAACCTCTATCTTGATCGGCGGCGGCTCCGCATCGGTCCAATCCGCGCGCCGGAATGCGCCTGTGCCTCCGCCAACCACAACGGCCAACGGCGTGCCTTGCGTGACGGTGAGATCGCCGGACGGATCGAATGTGAGCGCTGGCGCCCTCGTCGCATCGGACATCGCGCAGCTGGCGAACAGCGCATCGTCTGCCGCCGGCAGCAAGCTGGACGCATTGGAAAGATGCTCCCGTGAGTCGTTGAGCGCTTGTGTGGCGGCGTTTAACTTTTCGACCGCTTGTCCAAGTGTGAGACCAGATTTGTCTTTTATTTTTCGGGCGTTGTTGGCGCCACCTTGAGGTGGTTGCTGCGGTGCATTTGGGAAGACAGTGGAGATCGATGTCTGGGTTGCAACGCTGACGTTTGCGGCGGCCGCGGCGATAGTGGATGCATCCGGCCGAATCGATTCGATTTGTGCGTTGACCTGAAAAACGACGGACGTAACGCCTTGGTCGATTGCACCGACATATCGCAGTTCGTTGCGCTCGACCGGATCGACCGTCGACCATGCCGTTTTCATAACATCGTCGGAATCATCTATCGTACTCTTCGCCTGAGTACGGTCAGCTGGGGATGCGGTTGAGTCGGACATGTGATCGAAAACGGCTTGTTGTTTGGCTCTGACGTCCGACAACTTGTCGTTCGTGTCATCGATTTTCTCGGATATCCCATTGAACGCCAGCGCCAACGGCCGCGCCTTGTCGCGCACGCAGCTCAACGTCTGCTCTCCGGCGATATAGACAAGTTCGTATGTCTTGGTGCCGTAAAGGCCGTTCACGGCCGCGCTCACACCGGCAAACGAGGCAAGGCCGGCGACGAGATCGCGCGATCCATGGAAGAGACCCGATATGCCCGCGCCTGCACCGCCGATGAGAATTCCGGCACCCGAAATATTGTCGAGGTTGTACTGGATTTCGAGTTTCCCGTGCAGCTGCTTCAGAACGTTCGACAGTCGATCGAAGGACGGCTGGAATACTTCTCCAAAGTCCTCATGCACGGCGTTGTTTGCGTCTTGGATGTCGATCAGTGTGGCGCAGCCCGATAGCAGCGCGCACGCGCAGCCAATGGCGATGAATGTCAGCCTCATGGAAAGTCCCCCCTCACCCCGGGAGAAGCTCGATCGGCCAACTGCGCATTTGCAATTTAGACGGGAATATTTACGTTATACAATTAAAACGGGCAGTTGCAGACAGCGCCGCTGCACGAATTCCTAAGGCTTCCCGCGACGTGTATAGAGCGGGGAACTTCTTCGAGACTGGCCATGCGTACCGCTACCGTAGAAAGAAAGACCCGCGAGACCGAGATCGCCGTGTCGCTTGACCTGGACGGGTCAGGCGAATGCGACATCGATACCGGAATCGGCTTTCTCGACCATATGCTGGAGAGCTTCGGCCGCCATTCCATGATCGACCTGAAGGTTCGTGCCCAGGGCGACCTGCACGTCGATTTCCACCACACCACCGAGGACACGGCGATCGTCATCGGCCAGGCGGTGAAAAAGGCGCTCGGCGATTTTTCCGGCATTACGCGTTTCGGCTCGGCATTGATTCCAATGGATGAAGCGCTGACGCGCGTCGCCATCGACGTATCCGGCCGGCCCTATCTGATCTGGAAGGTCGCAATCCCCAAGCCGAAGCTTGGCGAGATGGATACCGAGCTGTTCAAGGAATGGTTCCAGGCCTTCGCGCAACATGCCGGCGTGTGCCTGCACATTGAAAATCTCTACGCCGACAACAGCCATCACATCGTGGAGAGTTGCTTCAAAGGTACGGCGCGCGCGCTTCGCCAGGCCGTCACGCCGGACGAGCGACTCGAGGGCGGTATCGCCTCGACCAAAGGTTCGCTCAGCGAGAAGTCGTGACCGCCGCCAGTATGTAATCCGTCACCAGCTTTGCGGTCAGCGGGTGGGCGTCATGCACCTTGAAATTCGTGGTGGTGACAACTGCAACCATGTCGAGTTCCGGAAAGACCAGCACCTTGTTGCCGCCCGCGCCATTCATCACATAAGCGTGCCAGGTTCGTCCGTTATTTTGAAAGTTCTGCAGCCAGATCAGATAGCCATATCCGTCGCCGGTGTCCGTCTCGGCATGCGGCGCGACCGATGCGGCAACCCACGCCGATGAAATGATCCGTCTGCCCTGCCAGGTTCCGCCGTTGAGAACCAGCTGTCCCAGCTTGGCTAGATCAAGGCTGCGCAGGCCAAGACCTCCGCCGCCCATCGCCAGCCCAAGCGGCGAGAACTGCCATTGTGGATCGGTGATGCCCAGAGGATCGAAGAGTGTTCGTTGCGCGAACGCCGGCATTTTTTCGCTCGTGGCCATTTCGAGCACCGCACCGAGAGTCGTCGCACCGGCTGTACAATAGCTCCAGGCCCGCCCATATTTCGCTTTGTCCGGTGTGTCGGTCCAGCCCGAGAACCCTTTGATCGGCAGATCGAGCGCGAACTTGACCCAATCTTCGATCAGATACATGCGCTCTTCATTGCCGCGCGAAAACGAGTTGGAGTCATCACATTCAAGGAGGGAACTCATGGTCAGAAAATCCTCGACCGTGATCTTGTCCTTGCGGGGATCGGGATTTTCGAACGGCCCGCGATCGCCGAGGTAGGTCATGATCGTGGTGCCGACGCCGGGGATTTTCTTCTGGTCGATAGCGATGCCGATAAGCATTCCGGTGACCGTCTTCGTCAACGAGCGCGTGTTACGCCGGGCATCCGCCCCGCCGTCGTCATAGTAACGCTCGAAGGCGATTTTGCCGTGACGCGCGATGACGACACTGGTTATTTTTTGAAAATCGCCGCGCGTGATCGCTTCGCTCATGGCAGCAAGACGCTTGAGCTCGAGACCCGACTTTTCCGGGTCGGTCCGCGGCCAACCGTCCGCCAAGGCCGTTGTAACTGCGAACAACAAAACGCAAAGCGCGGCTACAATCCTTGACATCTGTCGAGCTCCATCTGGCGCGGCGAGAGTACAAAGCCGTCATGCAAAGGTCTTGAACGATTGAAACCTAGCGAAAGGCGGCGCTGTAAATCGATGGCGTGGCCCTATACGCCGACTGGAAGGCGCGCGTCATGTGACTTTGGTCGCTGAAGCCGGCCGCATCGGCAACGGCTGCGAGTTCTTGCCGCCCTTTTCGCAACAGAGCAGAAGCGTGCGCAATCCGCAGGGCGAGAAGATAGTTTGACGGCGAACAACCAAAAGCCTTGCGAAAACCGCGTGCCAGATAGACGGGATGCAAACCTGTCGCGGCTGCGACTTCGCCGACCGTGATCGCACCGCGCGCGGCGCGCATGAACTCAATTGCCTTGCGAATGGCCGCCGGTTCCGCGGCCGGCGCCCGTTCAACCGCGGTTGCGCCGAGAAGTTCGACTACCGCGCATTCGGAGGCGAACCGCTCGGCGCCGCGCACGCACTGGCCGATGAGACGCTGCGCCGCCAGCAGCGCAAGCCAACTTGTAGCCAGGATCGGTTCGGCGGGAAGCCGCATGTCCACGGCGAACGTTTCAAGCGCCTCTGCATTGAGGCACACCGAGAGGAAGTGACCCCCGAGCTCCGCGAAGCGGTCGCGATGCACGCAGCCGAGTGGATTGAAGACCAACATCGGCCGATCTGAAATATCCGGAGCACCGCGCGCCGCGGTGATGTATCCAGCGTCCAACGCAAGAACGAAATGCGCGTCGTCGGCGTGGCAATGTTCGGCGACCAACTCAGGCGGCACGGTCGCGGTGCGCAGCGTGATCACGATCCCACCGGCCGAGATAGATCGGTGAACGGAGCCAAGAAGTTGGCCGGAAATGAGATTGAGCATGCCGGTTCATAACATCTGACCAACCGTCATAATAATGACGTACGCGTCATTTTTATTGACTTTTAGCGGCTGCCCCTTCACACTGACGGGATCGTCACCATTTCGAACGTGAAGCAGCGGAGCCCGTGCTTATGGTCCAGATCACCAAAGACGATGCCTATGACGCGGTCGCGCCGGACGATTTCCCGGCGATGCTGAACCCCGCACGCTATGGCCATCGCTCCACCGCGTTCGACAAGATCATCAGCGCCACCCACGATCATTTCTGGGATCCGCTGGACAAGAAGTACATCGACTTCAACGCGCCGTTCGACACGACGAAAAACACGATTCTGCCCGAACGCTTCTTCCCGATCTTCCACACCCGCATCGGCGACAAGATGACCGCCGAACAGAAGATTAAATTCGCCAACGAATCCACGCGCTGGCAGTTGTCGGCGATCCTGCACGGCGAACAGGGCGCGCTCGCACTCTCCGCCTCGCTCTGTCACATCCTGCGCGATCCGGGGGCACAGGAATACGCCGCCAACCAGACGCGCGAAGAAGCACGCCATGTCACGGCCTTCTCGAGCTACATCAAGGCGCGCTGGGGCA
The DNA here is from genome assembly GCA_025360685.1 of Pseudomonadota bacterium. Taxonomy (GTDB): domain Bacteria; phylum Pseudomonadota; class Alphaproteobacteria; order Micropepsales; family Micropepsaceae; genus Rhizomicrobium. Next base: position 334 of record JANYBR010000153.1, on the reverse strand, counting down.
CGCCGCTGCCCTGTGGCGCGACCTTGCAGACTTTGCTGACCGAAATGGTCGGCGCGCCGGAAGTCTACAAGAAGATCGTCGGCATGCAGATGCTGGTCGAGGGCCTCGCCATGGGCGCCTTCGCCACGCTCTATCAGAACGCGCAAGACCCGCTGCTGGTCAAGCTCTGCCAGCTGGTGATGACCGACGAAGCCTTCCATCACAAATTCGGAAAGATCTGGGCCGACCGCACGATTCCCAAGCTGTCGACCGAAGAACAGAACCTGGTCGAGGACTGGGCGGCGCAATGCTTCCAGACCTTGCTGTTCAATCTGGTCAACGCCGAGCAGAGATC
>JANYBR010000105.1 GCA_025360685.1 Pseudomonadota bacterium | reverse complement strand
GCCGGTTCACGCCGCCGACGCCTATCTGGAGAAGCTGATCCGTAAAGGTTTCCGCGTGGCGGTCTGCGAGCAGATCGAGGATCCGGCCGAGGCCAAAAAGCGCGGCGCCAAATCCGTCGTCAAGCGCGAGGTCGTCCGGCTGGTGACGCCCGGAACCCTGACGGAGGATTCACTGTTGGACGCGCGGTCGGCGAACGTGCTGGCGGCGCTCAGTCGGGCCAGCGGAACTTTCGCGCTGGCTGCGGCGGACATTTCGTCGGGCGCGTTCTTCGTCTCGCCTCTCGAGCCTGGCGAGATCGCGACCGAGCTGGCGCGCATTGTGCCCCGCGAGCTGCTCGTACCGGATACGCTACTCGCCGATGAGATGCTGGCGCCGATCCTGAATTCGTTTGGACCGGCATTATCGCCCCTGCCATCTATCAAATTCGACTCCGGCAATGGCGAGCGCGCGTTGAAGGCGCAGTACAAGGTGACCAGTCTCGATGGTTTCGGTGCGTTTGGCCGCGCGGAACTGTCCGCGGCCGGAGCGTTGATCGCCTACCTCGAACTGACGCAAAAGGGAAACCTTCCGGCGTTGCAAAATCTGTCGCGTGTGGCGCCGCGCGCCTTCATGGGCATCGATGCGGCGACGAGGCGAAATCTGGAACTGACCGAGACTTTGTCCGGCGAGCGCAAGGGCAGTCTGCTTTCCGTGATAGATCGCACCGTCACGGCGGCGGGCGCGCGAGAGCTTGCGGCCCGTTTGGCGGCGCCACTGACGGATATCGCCGCTATCGCACGGCGCCACGATGCAGTGGCGTACTTCAGGCAAGATGCCGAGCTGCGCCGGATGCTGCGCGAGGAACTGCGCCGCGCGCCGGACATCGCACGTGCGTTGGCGCGGCTTTCGGTCGGACGCGGCGGGCCGCGCGATCTTGGAAACCTGCGCGACGGCATCAAGACGGCCCGCGTTCTGCGAGACAAGCTCAAGCTGGACGATCCGTTGAAACCGGCGGCAGGCGAAGCGCGTGATGCCGCATCATCTCTGCTCCATGGCGTAGCCAATCTTTCACGGGTCACCGACCAGCTCGAACAGCTTCTCGTTGCCGAACCGCCATTTTTTGTGCGCGACGGCGGATTCATCGCACCCGGTGTGCACGCGCCATTGGACGAAGTGCGCCGACTGCGGGACGAGTCACGTCGGGTGATCGCCGGCCTGGAGGCACGCTATCGCCAGGACAGCGGCGTGCCGCAGCTGCGCATCAAGCACAATGGCGTGCTGGGTTACTTTATCGAAGTCTCACCGCAGCATGCCGACAAGCTTCAGGCGGGTGCGAACCGTGATCTCTTCCGCCATCGCCAAACCATTGGCAGTGCGGTGCGCTTCTCGACCGACGAACTCGCGACGTTGGCGAGCCGCATCGCGCAGGCCGCCGAGCAGGCGCTTGCCCTCGAACGTGAACTGTTCGATCGCATGTGCGACGATGCCGTGAGCCATGCCGCGACTGTAAATAGCATCGCCAACGCGCTCGCCGTGATCGACGTGGCCACTGCGCTTGGCGAGCTCGCCGTTGCCACGCGTCAGACCCGTCCGGTGATGGATGACAGCACCGTGTTCAAGATCGAGCGCGGCCGCCATCCGGTCGTGGAAGCCGCACTTGCAGGCGATCACGTCCATCCCTTCGTGCCCAATGATTGCGATTTGTCGCCGGACGGCATCGGCCGGCTGTGGCTGGTCACTGGCCCGAACATGGCCGGAAAATCGACGTTCCTGCGGCAGAACGCGTTGATCGCGATCCTGGCACAGGCCGGAGCGTTCGTGCCGGCGGATGCGGCGCATGTCGGCATCGTCGACCGGTTATTTTCGCGCGTCGGTGCGGGCGATGATCTGGCGGCGGGACGATCGACCTTCATGGTCGAGATGGTGGAAACCGCCGCGATCCTCAACCAGGCGACGGAGAGAAGTCTTGTCATCCTCGACGAGATCGGACGCGGCACCGCGACCTTTGACGGTCTGGCCATTGCCTGGGCGACAGCCGAGCACCTGCATGAGAAGAACAGAAGCCGCGCGCTGTTCGCCACGCACTATCACGAGATGACGGCGCTGGCCGAGCGGCTCGCCTCGCTCGCCTGCGTGACCATGCGCGTGCGCGAGTGGAACGACACGATTGTGTTCCTGCATGAGGTCGCGCCCGGTGCCGCGGACCGGTCCTACGGCATCCACGTCGCCAAACTCGCGGGCCTGCCTCAAGCCGTCGTCCAGCGCGCGGAAGAAGTGTTGCGCGCCCTGGAGGAAGGACGCGAAGGCCACAAACCACTCGCCAAGATCGGCGACCTGCCGCTGTTTGCCGCGAGCGTGCCACAAAAGCCTGTGAAGCCGGACGGTTTTGCGGAAGCCCTGCGCGCGATCGAGCCGGACACATTGACTCCGAAAGAAGCGCTGGAGCTGATTTACAAGCTCAAGTCGCTCAAGCCGTAGTCAGCACCACCGCACCGCGTTTGGTTGCGACCAGGGTGTGCTCATACTGGACCGTCGCATGGCCGCCATCGGCGAACAGCGTCCAGTCGTCGTCGCCTGCGACCGCAAGATGCGAACCGGTCGACAGGAAAGGTTCGATGGTGAACACCAGCCCTTCATGAATGCGTCGCTGGTCGCGCGGTTCGTACCAGGTCGCAATCTCGCCGGGTTCTTCGTGCAACGCACCGCCGACGCCGTGACTCGCCAGATTTCGGATCAGGGTGTAGCGGTTCTTGTCGGCGAAGGTCTGGATCGCGCGTCCGATTTCGTTGAGTCGTCCGCCGCTTCTCGCGGCTTTTATACCCGCCCACATGGCGCGCTTGCCGTCGCGACACAGGCGTTCGATCTTTTCGTGCACGGGTGGAATCACAAAGCTGCCGCTCGTATCGGCGTAAAAGCCGTCAATGTCGGCGGACACGTCGATGTTCACCAGATCGCCGGCGCGTAAATCTTGGTCGCCAGGAATGCCATGCGCGATTGCAGGCGAAACGGAGATACACGTCGCCCCGGGAAATCCATAAGTCGACTCCGGAGCCGGACGGGCGCCCTCGCGCTCCAGCAGCGCGCGGCCCAGCGAGTCCAGTTCTCGGGCCGTCATGCCTGGCTCCATGGCCGCTGCCATGGCTTTCATCGTCGCGGCCACGACATGGCCGACATGCCTGAGCTTTTCGAGCTGGTTTTCGTTGCCGATGGTCACGGTGATGCCCTTGCCGCTACACCCGCTATGGTGTCAGCATTCGCAGCCATGAGCGAGCCCGTCCGCGAACGTCCGCGCAAATTCCTGGTCGTCGTCGACAAGACGGCCGAGTGCAAAGTCGCCGTACGCTTTGCCGCGCGGCGCGCGCAACACACCGCCGGACGGGTGACGTTGCTGTGCGTGGCCCAGGCCGCCGATTTTCAGCAATGGCGCGGCGTCGAGCAGATCATGCAGGACGAGGCACGCCAGGAAGCGGAGAGCCAGATCTATGCCGCGGCCAAAGTCGTCAACGAATTGTCGGGAATTGTTTCGGAGATCGTGATCTCGGACGGGCGTCCGACCGAAGAACTCGTGAGCCTCATCAAGGCGGACAAGGACATATCGATCCTGGTGCTGGCGTCGGGCACGGCAAAGGAGGGCCCCGGGCCGCTGGTGTCGATGTTCGCCACCGGCGTGCAGGCGATTCCGGTGACGATCGTGCCCGGCAATCTCTCGGACGAAGCCATCGACGCGCTGGCCTGAACCGGATCAGGCTGCCTCGAACAGCTCTACGGCATTTCCGGATGGATCGTCGCACAAGATCTGCCGCCCGCCCGGACCGCTGACGATGTCGTTGCGAAACTTCACGCGTTTGTCGCGCAGCCGCGACACCAACTCGTCCAACGCCTGGACTTCGAGCACAATGCGGTTCCAACCTCCCGGCTCCGGCTTGGTGCCGTCCGGCATCGGTCTGGAGGCAGATGCCGCCGGGCCGGCCAGCCAGAGCGAAAGTCCCTCCCGGGTCACGATCGCCATGGCCGGCCCAAATTGCTCGTGCAGCGCGAAACCCAGGCAGTCCACGTAGAAGCGAACCGCTTCATCGACGTTGCGCACGATGTAACGGGCGGTCGTCACGATTGACCCTTGGGCGCGCCGACCTGCCAGGAGTGGCCGAACGGATCGGTGAACATCGCGAAGCGATCGCCCCAGAACATGTCCTGTGGTTCCTGCGATACGGTCGCGCCCATGGCTTTGGCCTTGCTCACCAGCGCGTCCACTTCGGCGGCTCTGCCGAGCCCGACGAACACCGAACTGAGTGCCGGCTTGCCGGTCTGGTTACGAAAATCGTCGCTCAGATAGATAAAATTGCCGGCGAATTCGAGCGCGCAATGCATCAGGCGCTTTTTGTCTTCGGCGGGCATGCGCATGGTTTCCTTGGCGGCGAAAAGCTTCGTGTAGAACTCTGCGGCTTGCGCAGCGCGGCCGCCGGGAATTGTCAGATATGGAACGACGCTCATGTCAGGTCACCTCGCTGCGGTCGCTGAATTCTGCTCCTGTCGCCCGCCACGGCTCAAGGCCTTGCGCTCCCGCCGGGGCCGTCCGATATAGGACCGCTGACCTTGGGGGCGCTGCGATGTGGGACTTTAGTTTCAACCGGGCGATCGGCATGGTGCTGCAGACCCTTCCCTTCATCGTTCTTCGCAGCGTCGTCTACGCCGGAATCGCGCTGGCCTATGTGTTTACGGTCGGGTTGGGCGGCGCACTCGGCTGGGGCTTCGGACATTTGGGCGCCGGATTGGACGCGCCGGCAAGCGGCGCTCTTTGGGGTGGTGCGATCGGCTTCGGCGTCGTCAGCATCACGCTCTATTTCGCGCGCGAATACATTCTGTATCTAGTGAAGGCGGCGCATATCGCGGTGCTGGTCGAGATTTATGAGGGTCATGCCGTTCCGGCGGGCCACAGCCAGATCGGCTTCGGTGCGGCATTCGTGCAGACGCACTTCGCCGAATCCTCGGTGCTGTTCGGCGTCGACCAACTCATCAAGGGCGTGCTGCGCGCATTGTTCGGCACCATCAATTTTTTCTCCGCGTTCCTGCCGATCCCGGCGTTGCAGAGCCTCATCCGCATGGCTGAGTCGTTCGTGCGCATGTCTCTGACCTATGTCGACGAAATCATCCTGGCCTACCTGATCCGGACGAAGGCGGAGAATCCGTGGAGCACGGCGCGCGACGGGTTGATTCTCTTCGCACAGAATTATCCGCACTTTCTCAAGAACGCGGCCTGGCTGTCCGTCATGATGTGGGTGTTGACGTTCCTGATCTTCATCGTGTTCCTCGTTCCGGCAGCCGCCTTCGTGACCTTGTTCCAATCGGACGCAAGCTATTGGACGTTGGCGCTCGCTGTCGTATTCGCGGTTGCGATCAAGAAGGCAATCATGGAACCCGTCGCCATCGCCGCCCTGATGCAGGTTTATTTCAAGGAGATCGAAGGCCAGAGCCCCAATCCGGAGTGGACGGCGCGCCTGGAACAGGCGTCGACCAAGTTCCGCGACCTGGCGCACAAGGCATCCGGCTGGGTGCCCGCGCCCGCCGCGCCGCCGCCGACGGGCGCCAAACCCGCATGAATGGCAAGGTTCTTGTCGGAGTCGCCATCGCGCTGGTCGCTTCGGTTCTGGTTGCCGGTCTCTACACCCTGTTTAAAGGCGGCCAAGTCGCGGCTACCTGGTCCAACCGGCTGATGCGGCTGAGGGTCCTGGCGCAGTTCGTCGCCATCGTCATCATCATGACCGTGCTGTATTTCAGCCGCCGTTAGAGCGCAATCGCGCGAAATGCAAAGCGGTTCGCCCCCAGATTGCGCGTCAGCTCAAGAGTCATATCTCTGATCCAGTTCACCGATTTGGGTCGGGCATTGAACTGCGGCGACCGTTCCGCTTGCCAATGGGCCTTTCCGGCTGATACGGCAACGGCAATGACCGGCAGAACACTCTACGACAAGATCTGGGACACGCATCTGGTGCATGAGACGCCGGGCGAGTCAGCGGTGCTCTATATCGACCGCCATCTCGTGCACGAAGTTACCAGTCCGCAGGCCTTCGAGGGATTGCGCAATACGCACCGCAAAGTGCGGCGCCCCGAACTCACCCTCACGGTCGCCGATCACAATGTGCCGACCAAGGATCGAGCCAAGGGCATCGCAGATCCGGAATCGCGCGAACAGATCGCGCAGCTCGAAACCAACGCGCGCGAGTTCGGCATTGAGTATCTGGCGATGGACGATATCCGTCAGGGCATCGTGCACATCGTGGGACCAGAACAGGGCTGGACGTTGCCCGGAACGACAATTGTCTGTGGTGACAGCCATACCTCGACACACGGCGCGTTCGGCGCGCTCGCCTTCGGCATCGGTACCAGCGAAGTCGAGCATGTGCTGGCGACGCAAACGCTGCTGGCGCAGCACTCGAAGAACATGCGCGTGACGGTGAACGGCAAGCTGCCGATCGGCGTCACGGCCAAGGACATTGCACTGGCCATCATCGCACGCATCGGCACGGCGGGCGGCACGGGCTATGTCATCGAATATGCCGGCGAGGCCGTGCGCGCGCTGTCGATGGAAGGGCGCATGACCCTGTGCAACATGACGATCGAAGCCGGTGCCCGCGCCGGTTTGATCGCGCCGGACGACATCACATTTAAGTATGTCGCCGGCAAGCCGCGCGCGCCCAAGGGGGCCGCGTTTGAACACGCCTTGATGTTCTGGAAGACGCTTCGCTCCGACGAGGGCGCCAAGTTCGACGTCGAGATCGCGCTCAACGCTGCCGATATCGTGCCGATGGTGACCTGGGGCACGTCGCCGGAGCAGGCGCTTCCGATCACCGCGAACGTTCCCGATCCCGCCGCGATCTCCGACGAGAGCCAGCGCGCCGGAGTCGAACGCGCCCTGGCCTATATGGGTCTGGTGCCCGGAGAAGCGTTGAAGAACGTGAAGATCGACCGCGTCTTCATCGGTTCGTGCACCAACGGCCGCATCGAGGATCTGCGCGCTGCTGCTGCAATCGTGCGCGGCAAGAAGGTTGCCGCCCATGTCGGCGCGATGGTCGTGCCAGGCTCGGGCCTGGTGAAGGAACAGGCGGAACAGGAAGGCCTCGACGAGATTTTTACCGCCGCCGGATTCGAATGGCGCGAGCCTGGTTGCTCCATGTGTCTTGCGATGAACGCCGACAAGCTGGCGCCGCAGGAACGTTGTGCCTCGACATCGAACCGCAATTTCGAGGGACGCCAGGGCCGCGGCGGCCGTACCCACCTGATGTCGCCGGCCATGGCGGCGGCCGCGGCGATCGCCGGCCATCTCGCCGATGTGCGCGAGTTTCAGTAGAAGTGTCATCCCCGGCGAACCGCGCGATGCGCGGTGAGGGAAGGGGACCCAGGACTCGACGCAGCGGAGTGGCTTACAAGCCTGGGTCCCCTTCCCTCGCATCGCTATGCGATGCTCGCCGGGGATGACATCGCATTTCACTTCAAAAAAAACTCACCGGATCGATATCGACGGCGACGCGCACTTTGTTTGACAGTTTCACGCTTGCCAGCCAGGCGCGCAGATAGGCCTGCACATCCACATTGCGTTCGGCCTGCACCAGAAGCCGCTCGCGCGTCTGGCCGCGCAGTAGGTGGTAGAAGGCGGGCGTCGGTCCCCACACTTTCACGCCCTTGGCTGGCGGCGCGGCTTTGGCGAGCACGCGTCCGGTTTCCTGCACCAGCGTACCGTCGAGTCCCGCTAGGATGAGAGCGGCCAGCCGTCCGAAGGGCGGCGCATGGGCGCGCTCGCGGAAGACTCGCTCCTGTTCATAGAATTTGTCGCGGTCGCCGGAGGCCAGTGCGAGCATGACCGAATCCTTGGGATTGCGTGTCTGGATCAGAACCAGTCCCGGTTTCTCGGCGCGCCCCGCGCGGCCGGCGACCTGATGCAAAAGCTGGAATGTGCGCTCCCGCGCGCGCAGGTCGCCGTCCGAGCCGCCGAGATCGGCATCAATCACGCCTACCAGAGTGAGCTGCGGAAAGTGGTGCCCCTTGGCGACGATCTGTGTGCCGATCAGCACATCTGTCTCGCGTTTTGCCATGGCACGGATCGCGGCTTGCGTTTCCTGTGGCCCATGCATCGTGTCGCTCGAGGCTATGGCCAGGCGTGCTTGCGGAAAAAGAGCGGCGAACTCCTCGGCGACGCGTTCTACGCCGGGACCACAGGCGACGAAGCTTGCCTCCGCGCTGCACTTCGGACATTTCGGCGGCGTGGCGGTCTCGTAGCCGCATTGATGACAGACCAGCCGCTTGCGATAGCGATGTTCGACCAGCCAGGACGAACAATCACGGCACATCATCTTGTGTCCGCAGCTTTGACACAAGGTGAGCGGAGCATAGCCGCGGCGGTTGAGGAACAGCATCGCCTGCTCGCCGCTTGACAGAGTGGCTGCGAGGGCCTCGCGCAAGGGCTGTGACAACCAGCTTCCCGGTTCGGCCTTGGCTTCGCGCAGATTGATCAGCTTGGTCTGAGGCATGACGGCGGCGCCATGCCGGTTGGACAGACGCAGATGTGCGTAGCGGCCGCTCGTGGCATTGACGTAGGACTCGAGTGACGGCGTGGCGCTGGCCAGCACCACCGGACAACCTTCGATGCGTGCGCGCACCACAGCCATGTCGCGCGCGTGATAGATGATGCCTTCTTCCTGCTTGTAGGTCTGTTCGTGCTCTTCATCGACGATGACGAGGCCGAGTTCCTTGAACGGCAGGAACAGCGATGAACGTGCGCCGACCACCACGCGCGCCTCGCCGCTCATCAACGCGCGGTAGGTGCGCGTGCGTTCCTTCTGCGACAGGTCTGAGTGCCACTCCGCCGGCCGGCAGCCAAAGCGCTGGGCGAAGCGCTCGAGGAATTGCACGGTGAGCGCAATCTCCGGCAGCATGATGAGAACCTGTCTGCTGTGCCGCAGCGCCTCCGACACAGCTTCGAAATAGACCTCCGTCTTGCCCGAACCGGTGACACCGTCGAGCAGGCTTACAGCGAACCTCGCCTCGGCGATGTCGCGCCGCAGAACATCGGCCGCTTCCTGCTGCTTGCCGTTCAACGTGACGGTCATGAAATCGGGATCGGGCGGGTCAAAGTGTGCGAATTCGGGAAGTTCCGTCGCAACAAGCGCACCGGCTTCGATCAGTCCGCGCACCACGGCCGGGCTGGCGCCCGATTCCTGCGCGAGATCGGGAACCTTGCGCGCCAAACCGTCGGCGGCGACATCGAGAACTCTTTGCCGCGCCGGGGTCATGCGCTGTGGTATTTCGGCGCCGCGCGCATAGGCGATGCGCGTGACTTCCGGCTCGAAGGCGCGGCCGCTGCGCAGCGCCATGCCAAGGATCATTCCGGGCGGCGAAAGCGTGTATTGCGCCACCCAATCAACAAAATCGCAGAGCTTCTCGGGCAAAGCGGGCAATCCTGCGAGCGGGACTGCCTCCTTCAATCGATTGTCGCCAACTGTGCCTTCCGCATCACCCCAAACCACGCCCAGTTGTTCGCGCGGGCCGAGCGGCGCGGTTACCAGCAGGCCGCGCAACACATTCGTTCCCTTGGGAAGTTTGTAATCGTACGCGCCGGACAGCGGCAACGGCAGCAGCACACCGGCGCGTGGCGCCGGCTGCAGCAGCAATTCGTCCACAGGTCTAACCGCGGGATGCTTCATGCGATACAATTCGTATGGCGATTCTGCCGGGTCAACCCCATACTGGACTCATGAAGCTTTTCATCGATACCGCCGATCCTAAAGAGATCGCCAAGCTGGCGGAAACCGGCCTGGTCGACGGCGTGACGACAAATCCGTCTCTCGCGGCCAAGACAGGTCTCGACTACGTCGAATCCTTGCAGGAGATTTGCCGCACCGTGAAGGGCCCGGTCAGCGCCGAAGTTCTTGCCACTGAGACCGCCGGCATGATTTCCGAAGGCAGGCGTTTTGCAAAAATCGCCAAAAACATCGCGATCAAGGTACCGCTGACCTGGGACGGATTGAAGGCCTGCCGCGCCCTCGCCGATGATGGGCTGATGGTCAATGTCACGCTGTGCTTCTCGCCGGTGCAGGCGATGATGGCGGCGAAGGCGGGTGCGACGTTCATCTCGCCCTTCATCGGACGGCTCGATGATGCCGGCCAGGATGGCATGGAACTGATCCACGAGATCCGCACCATCTACGACAATTACGATTTCAAGACTCAGATTCTCGCGGCCTCCGTGCGGGGCATTCCGCATGTACGTGGCGCGGCTCTGGCCGGGGCCGACGTGGCAACAATCCCGCCGGACGTGTTCAAGTCGCTGCTCAATCATCCCTTGACCGACAAGGGATTGGCGGTATTCCTGGCGGACGCCAGGAAAGCCGGCGTCAGGATCAGGGAAGAATGAGCGAACAGGCAAAATCCGTCGAGCCTGCGCAAGCCGCCGCCAACGCGGTCAAGGCTTACATCCGCATGAACCGCGGCAAGCTTTCGGCTGATGGCGAGCTTTTGGCGCTGCTGCTTCCCGATCGAGCCGATCTTGGCGAGGTGCGCGACTTCCAGCGTTTTGTCATCGATCGCCTGACCGCGGAGAACGCTGCACTCAAGGCCGAACGCGACGGCTTGCGCGGCAGCCAGACGGCGAGCGTCCTTATGGGCGAAGGCGTGCGCCGCTTCGTGCTGGACCTGATAGACGCGCGCAGTTTTTCCGAAGCGATCACAGTTGCGATCGCCGCCGCGCCTTCGTTCGGCGCCGACCGAGCGGCGATTTGCGTCGAGGCCGAAGGCGGCGCCTCGCCGACCCGCACCGAAGGTGTGCGGCTCATCCCGCCCGGTACGACGGAAGCAGTGCTCGGACGCGACGGCATGGGTGCAATTTTATCCGGCGGTGGCGAATTGCTGCTGGGTGGCGGCGGCGGAGAATGCCGCAGCCTTGCCGCGTTTCGCCTGAAGATCGGCCGCGAGGCACCGGCCGCTTTGTTCGTGCTCGGCGCACTTGCGCCTGGCGCGTTCGAGGGCGAGGAAACCGCGGTGGACCTGCGTTACGCCGCCCGCGCGCTGGAACGCGCCATCCGTGCATGGCTCGATCTGCCGAAGATCTGAAGAAGGAGTGGCTGGCTTCGCTCGCCCATGAGCGGCGCGCCAGTCCGCACACTCTGCGCGCCTATGGCGACGATGCGCAGCGTTTTCTCGTTTTTCTGCGCGACCATCTCGGCGGCACGGTAAACGAACGATCCCTCGCAAAACTCTTGCCCGCCGATATTCGCGCCTTCATCACCGTGCGGCGTTCGGAGGGCTTGGGCGCCAAGGGCGTGCAGCGCGCGCTGGCTGCGGTGCGTAGCTTTTTCCGCTACCTGGCGCGGGAGAACATCCTGGAGAACGCCGCCGCGCGCAGCGTGCGTACGCCGCGCATTAAGCGCGGACTGCCGCGGCCTTTGAGCGAAGCCGACGCGTCGCGCGCCATCGCTCAGGCTGGCGAACACGATGTGGAGTGGTTGGCGGCGCGCGATGCAGCCCTGCTGACACTTTTATATGGGGCAGGTCTGCGCATTTCAGAAGCGCTGAGCCTGCGGCGCGGAGATGTTCCGTTGCCGCAATCACTCACTATCCTGGGCAAGGGCAGCAAGGAGCGCGTGGTGCCGCTGCTCGCGGCCGTGCGCGGGTCTCTCGACGCTTACGACAAACTCATCCCCTTCACCGGTGCCAAGGATTCGCCGCTGTTCCTGTCACGCCGGGGCAAAGCGATGAGCGCGCGCGAAGCGCAACTGTTGATGGAAAAGTTGCGAGGTGCACTCGGACTGACCGATCGTGCCACACCACATGCACTACGCCACTCCTTCGCCACGCATCTGCTGTCCAATGGCGGCGATCTGCGCAGCGTGCAGGAATTGTTGGGCCATGCGTCGCTGTCCACCACCCAAACCTACACCGAAATCGACACGCGCAAGCTGCGCGCGGTGTACGAAAAGGCGCATCCGCGCGGCTAGATCGTATCGATCACCTCTTCGGCGCCTCCTCCCGTAATGCGCCCGCCGTGCCAGGCACGCCCGAGCCACACGGCGCAGAGTGCTGCAAC
>JANYBR010000093.1 GCA_025360685.1 Pseudomonadota bacterium | reverse complement strand
TGCCTTCACTGTGGCAAGCAAGGTGAGATCGTAATCGGCGGCGGAACTTGTGACTGTCAACATCGCTTCACCCTTAGTGATTGCGGCGGACGCGAGCTTGCATGGGCTCGACGGTCGGGATCGACCGCCTGCGGGCGCTGGCGGGGCGCATAGCGGCCAAGGAGCATTGGGACCGCCTCGCAATCCGGCGCATCGCCGACGACCTGTTCTCCGGTCAACGTGCGCTCACCGCCGAGGCGTTGTCAGCTCTCGATGCATCGCAGGCGCATGGCAATCGCGCCGATGGCATGGCGGCGGTGAAGGCGTGGTCGCAAACGCATGCCGAGCCCCTCGGACGCGCCAAGGCGTTCCTCGATGCGCTCGAACGCAGCGGCGATCTGTCGATCGCCAAGCTCACGCTGGCCAACAGCCAGATCAGGGAACTGGCGGCGCGGTAGCTAGTCGAGCGCTTGTTGTTTGCGGCGCGGAATTTCCACCGCGAACACCCAGGCATTGCCGATCGACAGATAAAGACAGCAGATCGCCGTGGGCATCAACAGGTAGAGCGCTTCCGGCCGGTGTGCGACGAGCCCGATTCCGGCGAGGACAGGTAGCCAGGTTCCACCCTGGCCCAAAACGGCCCGCACCAGGCGCGGTCCGCGTCCGCCAAGCACGGACTGGCCGTCCTCGGGGAAATTCCGCGCGAACACGCCGATGCCCGTCGCGAACGCCACGCCGGTGACGATGAACTCCGTGCCGAGTGCAAGCCCGGACTGACCGGGCAACAAGCCGAACAGGCCGATCACCAACATCTCGAACTGGAGAAATAGCGCTGCGAAAGCGCGGCTGAGATAGCCCGTGACGCCGAGCACATGGGGCAGCGAGATGGTGAGACCAACGAACAGAAGGCCCGCGAGGGTCGCGCCGACCTGAGAGATCGTCACGAAGAAATCATGCCAGGCGAGAATGGCTTCGGCGGTCATGCATTCATCTTGTCATGGCCTGCAAAAGCGGGCCACCCAGTTGACGACCCTGCGGCTGTTCGAAATTCAGGCGAGCCAACTCGTCCAGCAAATGTGGATCATCGACTGGGCGGCCCGTCCGAAGCGTCCGCGTACGCACCCGGTAGGCCGTGACAGTGGGGTTTGTCCTAGCGCGGAGCCATCCGGATCGCCCCGTCCAGGCGCACGCACTCGCCGTTGAAATAGGCGTTGGTGATCATCTCGAGCGCCAACGAGGCATATTCCGGCGGATTGCCCAGACGTGCCGGGAACGGCACCTGTGCGCCCAGCGCGGCCTTGACTGCTTCCGGCGCCGCGCCCAGCAACGGCGTGTTGAAGAGACCCGGCATGATCGTGTTGCAGCGGATGCCTTCCTGGGCGAGGTCGCGCGCCACGACAAGGGTCACGCCATTGATGCCGGCCTTCGATGCCGTGTAGGCGGCCTGGCCGATCTGACCGTCCTGCGCTGCCACCGAGGCGGTGTTGACGATCGCTCCGCGCTCGCCGCCCGGCAACGGATCGAGCGACAGCATGCCCTGCGCCGAGATCGCGATGCAGCGATAGGTGCCAACCAGATTGATCTGGATGATGAAGTTGAAGGCGTCGGTCGGGAAACGGCGCGTCTCGCCGGTCTTCTTGTCGCGCGACGCCGTCTTGATCGCGTTGCCGGTGCCGGCGCAGTTGACGAGGATGCGCTCCTGGCCGTGTGCCTTGCGCGCTTTTTCAAATGCGGCGAGCACGCTCTCTTCGTTGGTGACGTTGGCTTCGCAGAACACGCCGCCGATTTCGGCCGCAACCTTTTCGCCCTTGTCCTTGTTCATGTCGAGCAGTGCGACCTTGACGCCATGCTTGGCGAGCGCGCGCGCCGTGGCTTCGCCCAGGCCGGATGCGCCGCCCGTGACGACCGCGGCAATCGAAGAGTTCAGTTCCATGGCAGAGACCTTCCTGTTGGCTGGCCGGACTTTTAGACCGAGGCGCGGACGCGCGCAAAGCGTACGTTAGGGAAGCAGAACCATCTGGGTTTGCGTCACGATGGCGACGAGTTTTCCGTCCTCGCGCGTGATCCTGGTCTGCCAGACGCAGGTCTTTTTGCCGATATGGATCGGCGTGCAATCGGCCTGGATGATGGTGCCTTCGCGCGCGGCCGAAATAAAGTTGGTTTTGCTTTCGATCGTGGTCGTGCCCGCCTCGCGCGGGATGTTGAGGACCGTGCCGATGGCGCCGAGCGCATCGGCGAACGCCATGATGGCACCGCCATGCATCATGTTGCCGGCGGTGCACAGATCCGGCCGGACCGCGATCTGTGCGCGAACCCGTTCTCGTTCCGCACTCAGAATCTCGACACCCATCAGGGTCGGAAAGGGCTGATTTCCGAGTATTCTCTTGCCGATATCCATGGCTCCCCTTATTTCGCCATCATTGCGTTACGATATACTAGCGCGATGACGCTCGAGATGCCCAACCCCGCCGCCGTCCAGTTGCCAGCGACCATCGCGCGCAACGAACGCATCGTCGATCGGGGTTTCTGGCGGAAGCTGCTCAAGGTGGCCGGCAAAATCCCGTTCGCCGAAGATGCCGCGGCCGCGTATTTCTGTGCCGTCGACCCGCAGACGCCCTCCAAAGTGAAGGCGATCTTGCTGGCCGCGCTCGCCTATTTCGTCATGCCATTCGATGTCATTCCGGATTTTATCGTCGGTCTCGGCTTCACCGATGACGCAGCCGTGCTCGCCATGGCTTTGACGCTGGTCGCCGGACAGATCAAGGACAGCCATCGCAAGCGCGCCCGCGCGGCGCTGCACATTCCCGAGCCCGACGCGACGAGCGCACCAATTTAGACCCTTGGCACGGGCGGTCGGGCGCGGAACAATTGGCCATGGGTTATGCCGACATCGCCAAGCATCTGCTCTCCCTGCCGGGGGCTACTCTTTCGATTCAGTGGGGCGACGACCACATCTTCAAAGTCGGCGGCAAGATGTTCGCCGGAATGGGCCCGAAGGCACGCAAGCCGCATGGTATCTCGTTCAAGGCAGACGAGATGGGATTTGAAGTCCTCACCAAGATGCGCGGCATCACGCCGGCGCGATACCTGGCGCGGGCGCAATGGGTCAGCATGGATCGGCTCGATCGCCTGCCGGACCAGCAGCTCAAAGCCTATTTGACGCGCGCCCATTCGATCATTGTCGGCCGCCTGCCAAAGAAGCAACGCGCCTTGCTGGACATCGCGGAATCCGACGATGGCAGTTGACCGCATCGCGGTTGTCGGCATCAGCGCATCCGGAAAGAGCACATTTGCCAGACTGCTCGCCGCGCGCACGGGACTTCCTCTGCTCTATGGCGATCATCTCGACTGGCTGCCGAACTGGGGAGTGCGACCCGCGGCGGAACTCGATGCGTTGCACAAATCCTGGATCGAGCGGCCACGCTGGATCATCGAAGGCTGGATCGAAGCGGATCGCGTCGAACGGCTGAACTTGGCCGACATCGTGATCGATCTGGACTATTCCAGATGGCTGTGCACGTGGCGTGTGTTCCGGCGCATGGTGCGCGGCGCGCGGCGCGTCGAGATGCCGGAAGGCTGCTGCGACCAATTCAGCTGGAAAGTCCTGGGTTGGGTTTTCTGGAAGCAGGAACGGCCTGCGATTGAGGGCGCGGTGGCAGCGGCCGTGATGAAGAATTATGTCCGCCTTCGAACGGCTCGCGAAGCCTTGGAATGGCTCGATCGCCTCTAGCGCCGCAGGATGCTGGCGTGGAGCGTATCCGTCGATGGCCGGTCGGGTGCCAGACCAACGAACTCGATGCCGATACCGTCCTTGTGGTGGCGAGCGATGCGGCCCGCCAGCTGACCGACGAGTATGAACTCGCCGATCGGCGGCTTGATCTCGGTCCGCAGAGAAATACCGCTGGCGGACAGATCGATGACTTCGCAGTCCGTCAGCGTTCCGTCGCAGCGCGTGAAGCGCGTCAGAGCTTTGGTCGGCGTGCGGTCGTCGCGGCGCAGGTCGATTTCATCGATCAGCGACTTGTTCATCAGCAGCGTGAGCTGTTCGGCGGTCCGCTCGCGCTTGAGAGCGGTGCTGACGAAGCGCACGCCGAACCCCTGCTCATCCTGGCGGGCCACGGTGCCTTCGAACCGGCCGAAACCGTCGATGTAGAGCACGATTTGTGAGCCGTCTTCCGGGATGCAATCGCACTCCACGGAAGCGCCACCCGGCGACATGTCGGTGATTTTGCACGTGGCTTCGCGGCTATCGGCAGGCACGAACAGCCGGCCCGGAAGATTGACGGGCACACGGCGAAAACGCCGGCGCTCCGCCTTCGCCTTCTCGACGATAGGGTCTTCGGTTTTTTTGGTTAGCCGCTGGACGCGCATGGCCCAGACACTCCGGACTTGGAATCGCCGGTTATTGTGCGGTCTTTGGGTCAACAGGAGGTTACCGGCGGAACCGGCTGGTGACGAATTCTGCAGGTTCCCACACGGGCTTAACGTTGGGCGCAGCGCGCGCTATAGGTGGACTCACGCTTTTCGGGCTCGTGCCCGTCCAGCTTTGAGCCAGATCGTCGGGGGACACATGCTTCAGGCAGCGCGGCTTCTCAACCGTATGACGGTGAGCCTGGCGATGGCGGCTGCCGGGCTGTCACTTGGCGCCTGCGTGAGCACTTCCTCGCTCAACAGCCTGGCCGGCACAACGCCGACAGGATCGGCATTTACACAGGCACTTTTTAGGAACTATGCCTATCTCGCCAACTCCTTCGGTGCAGGCGGCAGTTCGGACTCCGGAGGCACGCTGTTGCTCTTCCCTGGAACGAGCGGCACCGACGAACTGGCCGAGGCGTTTGCCACCAAAGCACTGATCGCGGCGAAAGGCGTCGAAGTCGATCTTGAGCCCGCCAAGGATGCCGACGCCAGCCAGATGCGCGACCGCCTCCTTCGAGCGCTGTCTGAAGGCAAAGACCGGTTCCCGTCCGACGCCGCACGCGCGCAGGCCGACTTCGACTGCTGGATGCTGAACAGCTCGGTCGACTCGCAACGAGGCGCTGCCGAGCAATGTCGCGTCTCGCTCACTGGTTCGCTGAGCCGCTTCGAACGCGACATCCACCATCCCGTGTTCACGCCGCCAGCCATGTCCACCGCTCCGGTGTCGAACTACACGGTCTATTTCGATTTCGGGTCCTGGACCTTGACGGGAGAGCAGTTGACGACCTTGCAGCAGGCCATCGCCACGGCGCGCGCCGGCGGTCAGTCGCGCATCACAATCGTCGGCCACACCGATACGTCCGGAGCGGCGGAATTCAACCAGTCGCTTTCTCTCAAGCGCGCCAATGTCGTCGCCGAAACCCTGGTCGACATGGGCGCCCGGCATGCCGCGATCCAGACGTCCGGCGTGGGCGAGACGGACCTCGCCCTGCAGACGAGAGATGGCGTGAAGGAAGCGCGCAACCGCCGCGCCGTCGTAACCCTGATGCCGTAACCAAACGTCAGGTTTCGAGTATCGGGCATCAGTTTTTCTTGATGCCTGATGGCTGATCCCTGATACCTTTGCGCTAGACCAGTGGGACTACGACCATGAAAGCGTACGACTACGTCATCATCGGCGCGGGCAGCGCGGGCTGCGTCTTGGCCAATCGCCTCTCGGTCGACCCGTCGGTCGAAGTGCTGTTGATCGAGGCCGGCGGGCGCGACAAGTCGATGATGATCCACATGCCGGCCGGCATACCGGCGCTGATCGGCAAGCCCAATCCGTACAACTGGTACTACCAGACCGAGGGTCAGCAGCATCTCAACGGCCGTAGCCTTTATTGGCCGCGCGGCCGTGGCTGGGGCGGCTCGTCGTCGATCAACGGCATGATCTATATCCGCGGCCACGCCCGCGACTATGACGGCTGGCGCCAGCTGGGACTGGAAGGTTGGTCGTTCGCCGACGTGTTGCCTTATTTCAAACGCGCCGAGCACAACGAAAATGGCGGCGATGATTTCCATGGCGGCGAAGGTCCGCTGCGCGTCTCCAATGGCCGGTCGACCAATCCCTTGTTCCGCGCCTTCGTGCGCGCGGGCACCGAGGCGGGCTTCCTGCAGACACAGGACTTCAACGGCTTTCAGCAGGAAGGCTTCGGGCCGTACCAGCTGACGATCCATGCGGGCCGGCGCTGGAGTGCCGCGAAGGGCTATCTCACCCCCATACTCGGGCGAAAGAACCTGACGATCGAATCCAATGCCCACGTCTCGCGCATTCTGTTCGACGGAACGCGCGTCAACGGCGTGGAATTCATCCAGAAGAAACAGGCCGTGCGGGTGACGGTGACGCGCGAAGCACTTCTGTCGGGCGGCGCGGTGAACAGTCCGCAAACGCTGCTGCTCTCAGGCATCGGCGATCCTGCGATTCTGAAGCGCTTCGACATTCCGGTAGTCGCGGACCTGAAGGGTGTCGGTAAAAATCTCCAGGATCATCTGGATGCCTCGATCCAATATGAAAGCTCCCAGCCGATCACGCTGCACAGCCAGTCCAATCCGCTCAACGCGATGAAGACCGGCCTCAATTACATGCTGTTCAAGAAGGGCGTGGCCACCGGTCAGGGTCTGGAATCGGGCGCCTTCATCAAGAGTCGGCCGGATCTGGAGAATCCCGATCTGCAATTCCACTTCATCGCAGCTCTGATGACGGACCACACGCGCAAGAAGTCGGACCGACACGGCTTCATGGCGCATGTCTGCCAGCTGCGGCCGCAGAGCCGCGGCTATATTTCGCTGAAGTCCGCCGATCCGCTTGTCGCGCCGGTGATCCAGCCCAACTATCTGGAGGCTGAGGAAGACCGCCGTGCCATGCGTGAAGGCACCAAGATTGCGCGCGAAATCTTCGCGCAGGCCGCCTTCGATCCTTTCCGCGGGCCAGAACTGATGCCTGGCGCCCATGTCCGCAGCGACAGCCAGGTCGATGCCTGGCTGCGCAAGACGGCCGAGACGATCTACCACCCGGTCGGCAGCGCCAAGATGGGCAAGGATTCCGAGAGCGTCGTCGATGCCCAACTGAGAGTTTACGGCATCGAGGGGCTCCGTGTTATCGACGCCTCGGTGATGCCGACCCTGGTCAGCGGCAATACCAATGCACCGACGATCATGATTGCAGAAAAGGCTTCGGACATGATCCTGGGCCGAACGCCCCTGCCATCCGAGCCTATAAGGGTCGCAGAGGATCGCGCCGTGGCCGCCGAGTAGGCGCCAGCCACTTTAAGAAGCAAATGACCTACTTGGGCAACGACCCGCCGCCTTCGAACAAATGCGTCACAGTCCGGCTTCATCCTGTTAATGCTGAGCCCGTCGGCGCTTTCCGTGCGTTGTCCGCAAGAGTATGGTCGCGCAATGAGATCGATAAAGCTGGGCCTGATTGTTGCCGCTGCCGCGCTGGCGTCCGCGGCGCCCGCCGCCGGACAGGGCGGACCCTATGATCTGACCACGATGAACTTCGATCTGTGGTGCCAGGAAACCCAGCACCTGGCGCCGGATCGTTGCGACAAGCGACTGGCGAACGACGAAGCCGATTTCGAGGCCTACCGCGCCAAGGTGGAGAAGTACGAGATTCCTTATTTGAAGGGCCGCGAGAACGGCCAGCAACTCGACCGCGCCATCCTGCACAACGATCCGGTGGACAATCCGGTCACTCAGGACCCGGCCGCGGCGTCCCAGTCGCCTACCTCGCCGACGATAAAACCCGGACCCTGAAGGACGTCATCAGCCGAAAATACACGGGCCGGGCTTGAACTCTGCGGTACAGAGTGTATATACTCTGTGATGCAGAGTTCTCGGTGACGTAGAAATGACAATCGACCCAGCCGAAGCCGGTACGATGCTGCGGGACGTGGACGGGACCGAACGGCGCACGCGCGAGTTCCTCGCCTACACCCGCGCCGGCGACTATCTCATCGTATGGGGTGTGCTGTGGATGATCGGCTATGTCGCAAGCGACTATACCGCAGCTCGCACCAACGACATGTGGATCGCGCTCAACGTCATCGGCGTGGTGGCAAGCACGGTCATCACGTTTCGCAGGCGGCGCGGACTCGAAACCGACGTTGCGCGCGCGCTGTTGGTCCGGCCGATTCTGGCTGTCGCAGCGCTGATGGGTTTCGGCGTCCTGTGGATCGTGCTGGCGAAATTCGGAGTTCGTGAACAGGCGGCGTTTTGGCCGACATTCTGCGGCACGCTCCTATTCGTTGTCGGACTGTGGGTTGGACGAACGCTTTCGATCGGCGCAGCCATCATCGTGGCGTTAACGCTGGCGGGTTACTTCTGGAGCGGCGTTTGGCTCGATCTGTGGCTGGCGATCTTCGGTGGCGGCTCGCTCATACTCGGCGGCTTGTGGCTGAGACGCTGACATGGCGGTGCCCGACGAAATCATCCACCAATCGACGCGCCTGAAAATCATGTCGTCGCTGAACGTTCTCGACCGCAACGCCTGGATCGAATTCACGCGCTTGAAGGCGATCCTGGCCACGACGGACGGCAATCTCGGCGCCCACCTCGAATCCTTGGCCAAAGCCGGTTACATCGCCGTCGACAAGCGCTTCGAGGGCAAGCGTCCGCAAACGCGCGTGCGAGCGACCCAGGCAGGCCGCAAGGCCTTCGCAGGACATGTCGCCTATCTGCGGGAAATTCTCGACTTGTCTCAAACTTGATCGGACTACTCATGCGCTTCGTCGTGATTCTCTTCGTCGTCGTGATCCTGCTCGTACTCGCAACCATGGCCGGCATCCTCGCGTTCGATGCGCCGCAGGCGCCGCCCGCCATGGCCTCCGTCGAACACGCCTTCGATCGCGTCGATCTCCGCCAGGCGCCGGCGATTCGGCATTTCACGGCGCGCGACGGCACGAGTCTCGTCTTTCGCGCCTATCCCGGACACACGCGCGAAACCATCGTTCTCGTGCACGGCTCGTCGGGAACCTCCGTCAGCATGCACCCGCTGGCATCGGCGTTGAACGCGCGCGGCGGCACCGTCTACGCGCTGGGCATGCGCGGCCATGACGGAACCGGGCACAGCGGCGACATCGACTATATCGGCCAGCTCGACGACGACATCGTCGATTTCATGAAGCGGCTCGAACCGAGGGTGACTGGCGAGCGGCGCACGCTGCTCGGCTTCTCATCGGGCGGCGGTTTCGTTCTGCGCTTTGCCGGCGGCGCCAACGCGCGTCTGTTCGACCGCTTCATTCTGGTTTCGCCGCAGCTGCCGGCGGACTCGCCTGTCATGCGCCCCAACGCGGGCGGCTGGGTTGCGGTGGCGATACCCAGAATTGTCGTTCTGAAGACGCTGACGCGGTTTGGCGTCGGCGTATTCGGCGGGTTGCATGTGCTCGCCTTCGCCGTTCCACCGGAAAAGTACAATGTCCAGACGCCGTTCTACTCGTTCCGGATGCTGGAGAACTTTGGGCCGCGCCAAGACTATCTTGCCGACCTGAAGAACGCGCCGGGTCGCGTCAGCCTGCTCGCCGGCGCCGAGGATGAAATATTTTACTCGGACCGCTATGCGGCGTTGCTGAAACCGGTGCGTCCGGATCTGCGCATCACGATCGTACCGGGTATGGGTCACATGGACATGACGCTGAAGCCGGCGGCGCTCGCCGCCATCGCGAGTGAGGCATTCGCGCCCTAGGCCGGGCGGAGCTTCATCATTCCCAATTCGCTGGCTGCAAGCAGCTTGCGCATGTCTGCGTCGGCGAAATGAATGGTTGCCGGCTTTGCCTGGGACACGACAAGGCGCAGGTGCGGCGCGCGCGGATGACTGCGCAAGCCGTCAGACGGCGGCGGTGGCGGCAGCGAGTCGAAGGCCGGCAGCGGATCGTCTTCGCGGATGAGCTGCGATGCCACCAGGCGCTGGAAAGCAATCGGTTTGCCGGCGAGCAAGGTCTGGTCGCTGAGTACCTGGATTATCCCGACGACGCGGTTTGGTTCGCCGCCATGGAACGAGATGGGGGCGAGAAGGGTCTCCATCTCCACCATGCCGGCGCTGCCGGTCGTGCCGATGGACGAAATACACACCGGCTGGTGGAGCTTCAGCGCCTGGCGCAGAAGCGACGTCAGAGCCACCGCCGATTGCGCATCCCAGTGCGCGAGAAAACCGGTACCGCGCAGTTCGAAGCCAAACCGTTCGCACAGCGCCGTGCCGGCGAGGCGGTAGATCGGACGCGAAGGGTTCTCCACATCGAGGATGAAGACCGAGGACAGCATGCGTTTGATCGCGCGCGGATCGATATCGATCTGGTCCGGAACAGCACGCCCTTTGCGCAACCTGCTCCAATAGCCCACCAGAAGATGGCTGTTCCTGTGCTTCATGACCCCAATCGTCCTGTTTGCTCGCGGCGTTTCCCGTTTCGGTACGCCGGCCGTCTGTTAGACGATGAGGAGAGCGAAAGCCGTGCCAACGCCAGGAATCAGGGATCGGGAGTCAGGTATCAGGCAGATAGGCACAATTTTCGATGCCTGATACCCGATACCTGAGTTCTGCTTACGCCCAGGGGCCGCGCGGCTTGACCGGCCCGAAAAAGGGCACGTCGCGCGCCTTGAGCAGCGGCGTGAGCAACAAGCCTGTGGCAAAGCCGCCGACATGCGCCCACCAGGCCACGCCGGGCTGCCCCACCGGCGTCAGTGCCGCCGTGACCAACTGCATCGCAAACCAGATGCCTACGACCCAGACGGCACGCATCCAGAACGGATAGAATATGATGCCCAGCGGCACGATCACATGCACCCGCGCGCGCGGATAGAGCAGCATGTAGGCGCCCAGAACGCCTGAGATCGCGCCCGAGGCGCCCACGATGGGCGTATGCGACGCCGGATCCATCAGCACCATGGTCATTGCCGACGCGATCCCGGAGATCAAATAGAACAGCGCAAACTTTACATGCCCCATCGCGTCTTCGATATTGTTCCCGAAAATCCACGGATAAAGCATGTTGCCGGCGATATGCAGCACGCTGGCGTGCAGGAACATCGACGTCAGAACGGTGGTCCAAACCGGCAGGCCGATGCCTTGCGCCTGGCCGGGATGAACCAGGCTGTTGGGTGTCAATCCCAGCATCGTCAGCGCCCCGTCCATATTCGTGTTGAGCGTCAGCTCCCAGCCAAATGCCACAACGCACAGTGCGATGAGCAGGATCGTCACGTATGGCGTGGTCCGGAGCGGATTGTCGTCCGAGATCGGAATCATGCTCTTGTTCTTCGGTACATCACGAAATTTGGTGTCCCATTTCGGCGCAAGAGCCCTGTCGGCCGCGCAAAATCTCATCGGCCGCAGAACACCAGACACCGCAATTGAACAGTCTCCGGCCTCGATGGCGATCGCTTTCTAGCCAAGCAATCTGTCTGTGGCTGCGCCGTCGACTGTTCCGGCTACTAAGCATTAGTTTACTCAATAAAATTACAGTGTACGAGAATTCCCGCCCTTGGTTAGGCCGTGGCATCTCGATTGCAACTCATCCTGTTGGGTATCGTGGCCCTGGTTGCCGCGATCGACACGGTTTGGATCGGTACCGGCCACTTCGATGTGGACGCCGGGGCCTATGGCGAAATCGCGCTCCTTGCCCTCGCCTGCGCGGCGGGCGGTATGTTTTATGAAAGGGTGCGCAAGGACGATCGACTTGCCGCAATGCTGATCGGCACGAGCTTTCTGTTGGGCATGTCCGCAAGTTTCAGCGTTCTGAACTATCTGCTGATCACGGTGGCCGGACCACGCATCGACGCGCCGCTTGCCGCGCTCGATCGCGCCCTTGGCGTGAACTGGCCAGCGATGATGGCGGTGATTGCACAGCATCCGCTGCTGAACGCGATGCTTCAGCTGGGCTACATCTCAGTTCTGCCCCAGGTTGCATTGCTGGTCGCCGCACTGGGCTGGCACGGCAAGCACGAGCGCATCTATTCGTTTTGCCTGGCGCTCTCGGCCGGCGCCGGCATCTCGATCGCAATGTGGACTCTGGCTCCGTCATTCGGTGCGTTCAGTGTCTACGATCTGCCGGCCGGGGTGGCGAACCACATGGCCCTGGCGCTGGACGCGCATTACGCGCAAGACCTTGTTGCACTGCTCGCACATGGACCAGGACACATCGCTCCGACCGATGCCAAGGGATTGATCGGATTTCCATCATACCATGCCGCGATGGCGCTGCTCGTGGTGTGGTACGCGCGCGATATTGCCGTTCTGCGTTGGCTTGCCGTGGGCGTCAACTCCGTCGTGATGGTGGCGACGCCGATCCAGGGCGGACACCATGTCGTCGACGTCATTGCCGGTGTTGCCGTCGCGGTGATTTCGGTTTTGCTGGCCAACAGAGTCGTCAAACTTGCAGCCAGTTCGCGCGCCGCGCCGGTGAGCGAGGAACAGCCCGCCGCCGTCTAGACGCCTGCGGCAATTGCCGCCCGAAGGCCCCAATTCCCCGGCTTGCACGGGTAGAGTCGGCTGCTACTGTGCCCCGCATCTCGCCATCCAAAAATCCAAGGTTCCCAATGAACATCCACGAATATCAGGCCAAGGAAGTTCTCCGTGGCTTCGGCGCTCCTGTGCCGCGGGGCAAGCCCGCTTTCAGCGTTGCAGAAGCTATCGCCGCGGCAAAGGAACTGGGCGGACCGGTCTGGGTCGTGAAGGCGCAGATTCACGCGGGTGGACGCGGCAAAGGCGGCGGCGTCAAGGTCGTCAAGTCGATCGACGATGTGAAGAAGGAAGCCGAGCGCATGCTGGGCATGACTCTGGTGACCCACCAGACCGGACCGCATGGCCGCGTCGTCAAGCGTCTCTACATCGAAGACGGCTCGACCATCGAGCGCGAGCTTTATCTCTCGGCGCTGGTCGACCGCGAGACTTCCCATGTCGCGTTCATCGCCTCGACCGAAGGCGGGATGGACATCGAAGCCGTGGCGCATGAAACGCCGGAGAAAATCCAGGCCTTCCAGATCGAACCGGCCGCGGGCTATTCGCCCTATGTCGGCAACAACATCGCCTCGGCGCTCAAGCTGAAGGGCGATCAGGCCAAGCAGATCGGCGGCGTGATCAAGAGCATCTATGACGCCTTCATCGCCAAGGACATGAGCCTTCTGGAAATCAATCCGCTGGTCGTGACCAAGGACGGCAAGATCGTCTGCCTCGATGCCAAGATCAATTTCGACGACAACGCGCTCTATCGCCACAAGGACATCCTGGCCTTGCGAGATCTCGACGAGGAAGACCCGATGGAGGTCGAAGCGTCGAACTTCGATCTCTCCTACATCAAGCTGGACGGCGAGATCGGCTGCATGGTCAACGGCGCGGGTCTGGCCATGGCGACGATGGACATTATCAAGCTCTACGGAAGCGAGCCGGCCAACTTCCTCGACGTCGGTGGCGGCGCCTCGAAGGAAAAGGTGACGGCAGCATTCAAGATCATCGTCAGCGATCCCCATGTGAAGGGCATCCTGGTCAACATCTTCGGCGGCATCATGAAATGCGACATCATCGCCGAAGGCATCATCGCCGCCGCGAAGGAAATCCATCTGTCGGTTCCGCTGGTGGTGCGCCTCGAAGGCACCAATGTCGAACTCGGCAAGAAGATTCTCGCCGAATCCGGCCTGCCTATTCTGTCCGCCAGCGATCTTGCCGATGCGGCACAGAAGATCGTCAAGGCCGTGAAGGAAAAGAAGTAATGTCCATTCTCGTCGACAAGAACACCAAGGTCATCTGCCAGGGCTTCACCGGCAACCAGGGAACGTTCCATTCCGAAGCGGCCATCGCCTACGGCACCAAGATGGTCGGCGGCACTTCGCCTGGCAAAGGCGGCTCGACGCATCTTGGTCTGCCGGTGTTCGACACGGTGCGCGAAGCGGTCGAAAGAACCGGCGCGACGGCGAGCGCGATCTATGTGCCGCCAGCCTTCGCAGCCGACGCGATTCTGGAAGCGATCGATGCGGAAATCCCGCTTGCGGTGTGCATCACCGAAGGCATCCCGGTGCTCGACATGGTCAAGGTCAAGCGCGCGCTGCAAGGCTCGAAGACCCGTCTGGTCGGGCCGAACTGCCCGGGTGTGATCACGCCGGACGAGTGCAAGATCGGCATCATGCCCGGCCATATCCACCGCCGCGGCAATGTCGGCATCGTGTCGCGCTCGGGCACTCTGACGTATGAGGCGGTGGCGCAGACCACGGCCGTTGGACTCGGTCAATCCTCCTGTGTCGGCATTGGCGGCGATCCTGTGAAGGGCACCGAGCACATCGAAGTGCTCGAGATGTTCCTCGCCGATCCGGAAACCAAGAGCATCATCATGATCGGCGAAATCGGCGGCAGCGCCGAGGAAGACGCGGCCGACTTCATCAAGCGCAACAAGACCAAAAAACCGATGGTTGGCTTCATCGCCGGCGTCACCGCGCCGCCGGGCCGCCGCATGGGTCATGCCGGTGCGATTATCTCGGGCGGCAAGGGCGGCGCGGATTCCAAGATCGAGGCGATGCGCTCTGCAGGTATCCGCGTGTCGCTCAATCCGGCCTCGCTCGGCACGACCTTGGTCGAACTGCTCAGCGGCAAGTGACAAAAGCCGATCTGTCCGAGCTGACGCCTGTCGCGCGCCTGTTGGGCCGCGAGATCGAACGCTTCGATGCGGACGGCACCTTGCATGTGCGCTTCACGGCGCGGCCGGAATTCGTCAACCGGCATGGCTCCGTGCAGGGCGGACTCGTGGCCGCCATGCTGGACTCCGCGACGTCGGCGGTGCTTCTGGCGCAGTTGCCGCCGGAACAGACGTCCATGACGGTCAAACTTGAGACCGAGTTTCTGCGCCCTGCTCCGCTAACCTCTCTGCACGCGAAGGCCTGGATCGTGGCGCGCGACGAACGCTCCGCCACCACGCGTGGGGAGCTGCGCGACCCCGATGGCACGATCGTCGCCACGGCGACCTCAAGCTTGCGCATCCTGCCGCGCAAGCGCTGACTATTCGGCGGTCACCACGCGCGGCGTTGCCAGCCGGCGGAGCCAATCCTGCATCGGCCGCTCGAAATAGCGATACGAGAGCGCGCCAAGTCCGATCAGCACGGCGAGGAACGCGGCCATCACCGCGCCGTTCATGAAGAACAATGACGTCAGGCCGAGCGGCGCAGCCAACAGCGCCAAAGTCAGCTGCATGGGAAAGTGGATCAGATAAGTGGAATAGCTGATATCGCCAAGATTGCCGAGCCAGTCGGGAGTTTTGCGCCCGGCAGCTTCGCGCAGCGCCAGGGCCAGCACGGTCAGCGGGCACAGTCCGAAATCGAACACCACCAGGAATGGATTGTTACCCTCGCCATCCTTGAGCCACGAACTGTCGGTGTAGAGCATGACCGTAAGCACCACCCACCCTGCCAGCGACGCGACAGCGAGCATGCGCGCGATCGTGCGGGCACGCGGATCGTCGCGCAAACCTTCCCATAGCGTGAAGACGAACCCGCCCATGAAGAAACCGATCACGCCGCGCGCGATGTGCTCGTCGATCGGCAGCAGCAGTCCGCCCAGCAGGGCAATGGCGAGGCAATGGGCGCGGCGCTTCAACCCCAGCAGGCAAGCGACGAAGAACATCACATAGAGCAGCATTTCGATCGACACGGACCAGGTCGGGCCGTCGAAGGTTTGCGGCGAGTCCGGCCACCAGTTCTGCACCATGAACAGATGCGCCACGAAGTGCGGCGCGTCGTTTTCCGTGTAGATGAAGAACTGATTGTGTTGGTGGAAGAAGTAGAACTGCAGCGCTGCGACGGCGATCAGCATGGCGAAGTGAAGTGGGTAGAGACGCGACAATCGCAGGACAGCGAACCGCCACGCTCCGGTCGCACCGTTGCGAATGGAATCCCGGTACAGCCAGAAAAACACGAAGCCCGAGAGCACAAAGAACAGGTCGACGGCGGCCCAACCCTGCACATAGAGCGGCTTGAGCAGCCAGTAGAACGGTTGGTCCGAGCGCGACCAGCTGGACTGCCAGTCGCCCGAGAGCGCGAAGAAGTGCTGCCAGTGCCAGGCGACGACCACGATGGCCGCCACGCCGCGCAATGCATCGAGCGCGGTCAGTCTTTTTATGCCCGTCACCCGTCGCAATCCGGTCGTATTGAACCCATATTTAACCCTATCGAGCGTTGAATTGGCAGCTGTTCGGCGCTACACGCCTCGCCTTCCGGCACCCGGCCGTAACTGGATCCGGCGGGACCCAACAAGTCCTGCTTAAACCATTGAAATGACAAGTCAAACACCACCTGATCGCCTGAATCGCAGTTCTAACGACCTGCTGAGCGCAACCTCGTTCCTGTCCGGCGCCAACGCTGCGTTCGTCGAGTCGCTGTACGCCCAATATCTCGAAAATCCCGACGCGGTCGACGAAAGCTGGCGGGCTTATTTTTCCAGCCTCGGGCAACGGGCACTCACGCCGGCGCAAGTCGGACGCGGCCCGGCCTGGCGGCGCGACAAGAAACCCCAGTTCGAGAATGGCGAACTGGTGAGCGCGCTTACCGGCCATTGGCCCGCGCGCAAGGTGACAACCGGCGAAAAGGATCTGCGCCTCGCGGCACAGGAATCCATCCGCGCGATTCAACTGGTGCGCGCCTATCGTGTGATCGGCCATCTCGAAGCCGATCTCGATCCGCTGAACATTACGCCGAAGCAGCCCCATCCGCAGCTCGATCCGACGTTCTACGGCTTTCATGCCGAGGACCTTGATCGGCCGATCTTCATCGACGGCGTCATGGGACTTGAGAGCGCCACGCCGCGCCGCATGACGGAGATTCTCAAGCGCACCTATTGCGGCCGCATCGGCTATGAATTCATGCACATCAACGATGCCGAGCAGAAGGACTGGCTGCAGCGCCGCATCGAAGGGCCCGACAAGGAAATCGTCTTCACGCCGGAAGGCAAGAAGGCGATCCTCAACAAGCTGGTCGAGGCCGAAGGCTTTGAGAAGTTCGCCGGCCTGCGCTTTCTCGGCACCAAGCGCTTCGGGCTGGACGGCGGAGAGGCCATGATCCCGGCGCTGGAGCAGATCATCAAGCGTGGCGGCCAGCTCGGCGTGAAGGAAATCGTCATCGGCATGGCGCATCGCGGCCGGCTCAACGTGCTCGCCAATGTGATGTCCAAGCCCTATCGCCAGCTGTTCCACGAGTTCTCCGGCGGCAGCGCCAATCCGACCGAAGTGCAGGGATCCGGCGACGTCAAATATCATCTTGGCGCATCGAGCGACCGCGAGTTCGACAATCACCAGGTTCACCTGTCGCTGACCGCGAACCCATCGCATCTGGAGGCATCCGATCCCGTGGTGCTGGGCAAGGCGCGCGCCAAGCAACAGCAGCAGAACGATGCGGTGGCGCGCGGCAGCGTCATGCCTCTGATCTTGCACGGCGACGCTGCATTCGCGGGTCAGGGCGTGGTCGCGGAATGCTTTGCGATGAGCGGCACCAAGGGCTTTCGCACCGGCGGCACGATCCATTTCGTGATAAACAATCAGATCGGTTTCACCACATCGCCGGCCTATTCGCGCTCTTCGCCCTATTGCACCGATATCGCGCTGATGGTGCAGGCGCCGATCTTCCATGTGAACGGCGACGATCCGGAAGCGGTGGTGCACTGCGCACGCGTCGCGACCGAATACCGCCAGCTGTTCCACAAGGATGTCGTGATCGACATGGTGTGCTACCGGCGCTTCGGGCACAACGAAACGCTCGAGCCGACCTTCACCCAGCCGCTCATGTACAAGGCCATCAAGGATCATCCGACGACGTTTCAGCTCTATTCCCGGAGGCTCGTCGAAGAAGGCACCCTGAACCAGACCGAAGTCGAGCAGATGAGCGCTGCGTTCATGGAGCGGCTGGATTCCGAACTGACCGCCTCCAAGACGCATCGTCCTGATCGCGCCGATTGGCTGGACGGACGCTGGTCCGGACTTGCGGCGGCGCCCAAGGGCGACCGGCGCGGCGACACCGCCGTTCCGCTCGAAGTCGTGCAGGAAGTCGGCCGCGCGCTGACCACCACGCCCGAAGGCTTCAACTTGCACAAGACGATCGCCCGGCAACTTGAAGCCAAGGCCGCGATGTTCACGAGCGGCGAAGGTTTCGACTGGGCCACGGCCGAGGCGCTGGCGTTCGGCACTTTGATGCTCGAAGAGATTCCCGTTCGTTTTTCCGGCCAGGATTCCACCGAAGGCACCTTCTCTCAGCGTCATGCCGCGCTGATCGATCAGGAGACCGAAGCGCGCTACTACCCGCTCCAGCATATTCGTGAGGACCAGGCACCCTTCGAGATCATCGATTCGCTGCTCTCCGAAGAAGCGGTTCTGGGCTTTGAGTACGGCTACTCCTCGGCCGAGCCCAGGGCACTGACCTTGTGGGAAGCGCAGTTCGGCGACTTCGCCAATGGCGCGCAGGTCATCATCGACCAGTTCATCGCGTCGGGCGAAACCAAATGGCTGCGGATGTGCGGCCTGGTGATGCTTCTGCCGCACGGCTATGAGGGCCAGGGGCCGGAACATTCGTCCGCCCGCCTCGAGCGCTATCTGCAGCTTTGCGCAAAGGACAATATGCAGGTCGCCTACTGCACGACGCCAGCCAACTATTTCCATGTCCTTCGGCGTCAGATGCACCGGCCGTTCCGCAAACCGCTGATCCTGATGACGCCAAAATCGCTGCTGCGGCACAAGCGTTGCACATCGTTCCTGGCCGATTTCGGACCGGGCGCCTCGTTCCACCGCGTGCTGCGCGATCAGGCCGAAGCCGTGCCCGGCGCGACCATCGTGAAACTGGCCGAGGACAGCCAGATCAAGCGCGTCATCCTATGCAGCGGAAAAGTCTATTTCGACTTGATGGAAGCCCGCGACAAGCTGGGCGAGAGCCGCATCCAGATCCTGCGCATCGAACAGCTCTATCCCTTTCCCGAAAACGTGCTCGCGCTGGAGCTGAACCGCTTTGCCAAGGCCGAAATCATCTGGTGCCAGGAAGAGCCGCAGAATCAGGGCGCCTGGACGTTCGTTGCCCCGCACATCGAGCAGACCATCGCCCAATTGGGAGGCAATTCCCGTCCCCGTTATGTCGGGCGGCCGGAATATGCCTCCACCGCGGCGGGGTTGATGAGCCAGCACGCGGCCGAATTGAAAGCATTCCTCGCCGAAGCATTGACGCTATAACTGGGCCGCGCCTGATTTGCGGCGGAGATGAAGCATGAGCATCGACATCAAGGTCCCCGCGATGGGCGAATCCGTCACCGAGGCGACGGTTTCCAAATGGTTCAAGAAGAAAGGCGACGCAGTCACGCGCGACGAGCCCTTGCTCGAACTCGAAACCGACAAGGTCACTGTCGAAGTGCCGGCGCCAGCGGACGGTTCGATCGAATCCATTTCTGTCCAGGAAGGCGACACGGTCCAGGTCGGTGCCATCCTTGGCGCGATCGCCGAGGGCGTCAAAGGAACCGCATCCGCCAAGCCCGTCGCCGCGTCCAAGCCCGCTGCACCCAAGCCTGCGCTGGCACCAAAAGCCGAAGGGCCGAAACCCGCTCCCGTACAGCAAGTCGCCGCCGCACCCGCACAGTACGCTGCCGCTACTGTGCTGCCATCCGTGCGCCGCATCGCAGAAGAGAGCGGCATGGACGCCTCGCGCGTGGCCGGTTCGGGCCGCGACGGACGTGTCATGAAAGGCGACATGCTCGACGCACTCGAAGCTCGCGCGGCCGAGCGCACGTCACGTCCCGCTCCGGCGCCGGTTCACGCGGGCCCGCGCCCGCGCGCCGACCGCGAAGAACGCGTGACGATGAGCCGCCTGCGCAAGACCATCGCGCTGCGCCTGAAGGAGTCGCAGAACACCGCCGCGCAGCTCACAACCTTCAACGAAGTCGACATGAGCCACGTCATGGCGTTGCGCGCGGAGTACAAGGACAGTTTCGAGAAGAAGCATGGCGTGCGCCTCGGCTTCATGGGCTTCTTCGTCAAGGCCTGCATTGCGGCCCTGAAGGAATTGCCCAACGTCAATGCCGAGATCGAGGGCGACGATATCGTCTACAAGAACTATTACGACTTGGGCGTGGCGGTTTCGACAGAACGCGGCCTGGTGGTACCGGTGGTGCGCGATGCCGATCTGCTGTCTCTGGCACAGATCGAAGCCAAGATTCACGACTACGGACTGCGTGCGCGCGACAACAAACTGAAACTGGAAGAACTCCAGGGCGGCACTTTCACGATCACCAATGGCGGCGTGTTCGGTTCCTTGATGTCGACGCCGATCCTGAACGCGCCGCAATCTGGCATTCTCGGCATGCACAAGATCCAGCCGCGTCCGATCGCCGAAGGCGAGAAGATCGTCATCAAGCCGATGATGTATCTGGCGCTGTCCTACGATCACCGCCTCGTCGACGGCCGCGAGGCCGTGACGTTCCTGGTGCGGGTCAAGGAAAATCTGGAAGATCCACAGCGGCTGCTGCTGGATATCTGAGCACCACATCCACTTCACCATGGCCGCCCCCCCGAGGCGGCCACCCACCAAGCGCGCGTCTGCGCGCGCGATAACTCAGCTCGCCTCGCTTCGGCGCGTGGACACGCGTCGACTGGGTGGCCGGGTCGAGCCCGGCCATGGTGAGTGGGTTGTCCAACACCTCGATCTGATTTTTCGAGACGCGGCGCGGTTTTATTCGCGCCAGCTGTTGGATAACTTTCGCACCGCGAATTTTTTCTGAAACTTATTTTGTAAAAATCGAGACGGCTCTTGAACCGTCACGCACAAATCACCAATTACGCTATATCCCAACAATTGCGATTTGAACGCGCCGCGCTAGGCCACCCGCTTGTCCATCATCTCGAGCTTGGCGAGCTCGACATGGGCGCGCAGTTCGATCTCGTCGAGAACCGTCTGCAGCTTGGGATCGTTGAAGGCGTCGTGGCGGCGCGACACGGCGTTGGCGAGGCGATTGAGCGTTGTGCGCGGCACGCCGCCCGCCAGCAATCCGTCGCGCACCTGATCGAGCATATCGAGAAGCTGTTCGCCATGGGCAATGCCCTTGGAGCGGCCATCGGTGGAATCGTCCAGGCCCTGCAACATGAGTATGGAGTCGAGCGCGCCGATCGGGCCCGGACCGGCGACGATCGAGCCGCGAACGTCACCGCCTTCGGAAACCTGAAACGGGCTGCTCGTGGTGGGCGCGCCCTTGGAAACGCGGCGCACAACGCCGGGCTCGATCCGTCCAGGTCCCTTGATTTCCATGGGTGCTCAGTCCCATTACGACACGCCAGCATTGCGCATCATGGTTAAGGAACGGATAACGGCGCGCGCCTCACGCACGGTGGTACGGATGTCCGGCCAGAATTGTGAGCGCGCGATAGATCTGTTCGCTCAACATCGCGCGCACCAGAAGGTGCGGCCAGGTCTGCGGGCCGAAGGCGAGACTGCGGCCGGCGCGTTTTCGCGGCAGCGGAGCCAGACCATCCGGCCCGCCGATGACGAATGCCAGGTCTTTTGTTCCGGCGTCACGCAGCGCGCCAAGCATCTCGGCAAAGTCCTCGCTGGTCATGCCCTTGCCCTTGGCGTCGAGCAGGATGATGTGTGCGCCGTCGGGCACACGCTTCTCGAGGCGCTCGGCCTCGTCTGCCTTGCGCTTTTTGACGTCACGATCTTTGGAGACAGCGATCTCTTCGCACAGCACGGCCGGTATGCCCATGCGCTTGCCCATCTGGGAGGAGCGGCCGACGAAATTTTCGGTGAGCGCCGCTTCCGGCGTTCCGCGTCCGAAGCCGACGGCGATGATGTGCAGCCGCACGGCTCAGCCCGTCGCGCGGCCGCGCTGCGGTTCCTTCACCGACCACATGCCTTCCAGGTCGTAATAGTCGCGCACTTCGGCGCGAAAGACATGCACGATCACGTCGCCGGCATCGACCAGAACCCAGTCGCCCTGAGCGGCGCCATTCACCGGACGCGTGCCGTAGCCCGCGTCCTTCAACCTGCGCGCCAGATGTTCGGCGATCGAGGCGACGTGACGCGACGAACGCCCGGTTGCAATGATCAGGGCATCGGCAATCGAAGAGCGACCCTCCAGCTCGATGGTCACCACGTCCTCGGCCTTGTCGTCGTCCAGCGAAGCCTTGATCCGTTCTAGCAGTGCGCGATCGACGGCGTACAAAGGCTGGTTTGCCGCCTTCTTCAGGGCGGCCTTCTTGGAGACCGGTTTCTTGGTTGAGAGTTTCTTGGCCGCCGGCTTGGAAGCGGCTTTGGATTTCGCGGGCGTCTTTTTCGTGCCGGTTGTCTTACGGGTCAGCGTGCATCCTCCATCGCGCCCCAACTAGGGCACGGTATAAATAATGTATCACGCGGGAACGACACCGACAAAGCCTTCCGCGATGCGCTGCGACGCTCGGATGGCCGTTGCGCTTTGCGCATTGCGTTTGCCGTCGATGACCGCGATGGCGGGCGGCCGCCTGGCGCAAAGTCCACGTTCCAGTCGGGACTGGCCAAAGCGCCGGATGGGCTTGGCGTGCAGCGCCGCGAGAACGGTTCCGGGCCGCTGAATCACGGCAATCGGCACGCTTTGCGCGAATTCGATCCAGCGATGCCAGCGCCGGAAGATGTTGAGATTGTCGCTGCCCATCAGCCAGACGAACTGGACTTGCGAAAAGCGGTTCTGCAGCGCTCGTAATGTATCGAACGAATAGTGCGTATGAAAATCATGCTCGATGTCCATGACGATGATGCGCGGATGGCGCGCCACCTTTTGCGCGGCGCGCAGGCGATCGCCCAGCGGTGCCATGCCGGCTGCGGGCTTCAGCGGGTTCTGCGGCGTGACCAGCCACCACACGAAGTTCAGGCCCAACCGCTTGAGAGCAACCTCGCTGACATGGACATGGCCTTCATGCGCGGGATTGAACGATCCGCCCAGCAGGCCGATGCGCATGCCCGGCGCGATCGGACCCGGCGGACGTACCCAGTTCGCACGCGGGCGTTGCAAGGCGGTTTTCATGGCCGCACCTGTCCGGTGCCGCGCACCACATATTTGAAGCTGGTCAACTGCTCGACGCCGACCGGTCCGCGCGCATGCAGTTTGCCCGTGCCGATTCCGATCTCGGCGCCCATGCCGAACTCTGCGCCATCGGCGAACTGGGTCGACGCATTCCACAACATGATCGCCGAATCGAGCTTGGCAAGAAAATGTTCGGCAGCGGCCTTGTCTTCCGTCACGATGCATTCGGTGTGGTGCGAGCCATAGCGTTCGATGTGGCCGATCGCATCCTCGATACCGTCGACTAGCTTTACCGAGATGATCTTGTCGAGATATTCGCTCGACCAGTCGGCGTCGGTTGCTGCCTTCGCAGATGAAAAGATCGCACAAATTGCGTGATCGCCGCGAATTTCGCAGCCGGCCCGGGCGAGGTCTTCGAGGATCGGCAGAGCGTGGGACTTGGCGATAGTGCGGTCGATCAAAAGAGTTTCGGCCGC
Organism: Pseudomonadota bacterium; assembly: GCA_025360685.1. Taxonomy (GTDB): domain Bacteria; phylum Pseudomonadota; class Alphaproteobacteria; order Micropepsales; family Micropepsaceae; genus Rhizomicrobium. Next base: position 2,073 of record JANYBR010000093.1, on the reverse strand, counting down.
TCCGCAAACGCCGGTCCTTCGCATCTTGGCGTTCAACACAAGGGCACGTGACTTGGCGAGATCGGCTCGTTCGTGAACATAAACGTGGCAGACACCTTCGAGATGTGCCAGCACCGGCACGCGCGCCTCAGCCATCACGCGCGCCGTCAGACTCTTGCCGCCGCGCGGAATGATGAGGTCGATCGTGCCGTCCAGGCCGGAAAGGATAAGCCCGACCGCTGCGCGATCGGTAGTCGGCACGTGGCCGATCGCAGCCTCCGGCAATCCTGCCGCGCGCAAGCCTTCGAGCATCGCTGTATGAATGGCCGCCGATGTGAGAACCGAGTCCGAGCCGCCGCGCAGGATCACCGCATTGCCGGACTTGAGACAGAGAGCACCGGCATCGGCCGTCACATTGGGGCGGCTCTCATAGATCATCGCGATGACGCCGATCGGTGTCGACACGCGGGTGATGTCCAGGCCGTTTGGCCTGGTCCAATGCGCGAGCACGCGGCCAACCGGGTCGGCAAGCGCCGCAATATCCTCGAGGCCCTTAGCCATGGCTTCCACGGATTTCGCGGTCAGCGTGAGACGGTCGAGCATCGCGGCCGATAGACCTTCAGCAATGGCCGCCTGCATGTCGCCGGCGTTTTCACCGACGATCTTGAGCACATTCCGGCGCAGCGCGCTGGCCATGGCATGAAGCGCGGCGTTGCGCTGTTCGACCGTAGTTTCGCGCAAGATCCGCGCCGCATCGCGCGCGCTCGTGCCCAGCGCTTTCATGTCGGCTGCGAGCGCGGTCATGACACCGTACCCGTCAGCGCAAGATCGTCGCGATGGATCATCTCGTCGCGGCCGCGATAACCCAGGATCGCCTCAATCTCGAGCGAGCGCTTGCCGGCGATGCGTTCGGCATCACCCGCGCCATAGGCCGCCAGACCGCGCGCAATCTCGCGGCCGGATTGGTCCTTGACCAACACGGCGTCGCCGCGTTCAAACCGGCCATCGATCTGGCGGATACCGGCGGGAAGCAAACTCTTGCCTTCCGACAAAGCCTTCGCGGCGCCGGCGTCGATGATAAGCGTTCCTTCCGGTTTCAGAACGCCGGCGATCCAGCGCTTGCGGGCGGCGGCTGGCGTTCCGTTCGCCACGAAGCGCGTTGCGCGTCCGCCCTTGCGAATTGCGGCTATCGGATTTTCGGACGTGCCCTTGGCGATGATCACGTCGCAGCCCGCGGCGGTGGCGATCTTCGCGGCGGCGAGCTTGGACGCCATGCCGCCCCGTCCAAGGCCGGAAATGGAATCGCCGGCCATCGCCTCGACCTGGGGCGTGATGGCGCCGACTTCGGAGATATGCGCGGCCTTGGCGTCACGCGACGGATCGGAGGTGTAGAGACCATCGACGTCGGAGAGAAGGACAAGACGGTCCGCCTCCATCATGCTCGCCACCCGGGCGGCAAGCCGGTCATTGTCGCCATAGCGGATTTCGGCGGTTGCCACCGTGTCGTTCTCGTTGATGACCGCAATGCTTCCAAGTTCGATCAGCGTTTTCAAGGTTGCGCGCGCATTGAGGTAACGCCGCCGCTCTTCGGTGTCGCCCAGCGTGAGGAGAATCTGTGCGGCGACGATGTCCGCGCCCGCCAAGATGTCGGCATAGGCTTCGGCCAGGCGGACCTGTCCCGCCGCGGCAGCAGCTTGGCTTTCCTCGAGCTTGAGTGGACCGGATTTTAGTTTCAGCGCGCGCCGGCCCAGCGCGATCGCACCAGAGGAGACCAGAATGACGCCCTTGCCCTCTTCGCGAAGCGCAGCGACGTCGGCGCACAAGGATTCCAGCCAGCCGCGCCGCAACCTGCCGCTCTCTGGCTCGACCAGCAGCGACGATCCGACCTTGACGACGACAAGACGTGCGGAAGAAAGCGGATCGCTCATGGCGACCACTCCGGCTTGGCTTCCTTTCGCACAACCTTTTTCCCGCGGCGTTTTACGATCTCCCTGGCGATCGCGCGGAGGACCTCGTCGACCCCCTCGCCCGATACGCCCGAGATTACATAAGCCTTGTGACCGCAGGCTTTCTCGAGCGCAGCCAGCTTCTTGG
>JANYBR010000088.1 GCA_025360685.1 Pseudomonadota bacterium | reverse complement strand
GTCATCGGATCAATCCGGCGCGAATGCCTCGACCATGTCGTCGTTCGCGGGCAAGCGCATCTGCGCCGGATTCTTTCGTCGTATGCAGACTATTATAATGACGACCGCACGCATCTCGCGTTGAGCAAAGACTCGCCTCGCCGTCGGCAAGTGGAACGAACGGGACGTGTTATGACGCGTCCGGCGCTCGGCGGATTGCATCATCGCTATGCGCGGACCGGGTTTTGAGGAAGGACACGGTGGATTTGTTCGAAGAGGCCGCCAGACACCGACGACGGGTGCGGCAAAGCTCCACAACGAAGTAGCGCCTGACTGGGATGACACAACCGCCCGCCTAGACTTCCGAGTCTGGTTCCATGGTGATTTTCAGTTTGCCATCACTTCTCAGTTCAAACCAAGTAGTGCGTCGACCTGCGCGAGCGCAGCTGTTGTGAGAGGCTTGTTCGCCTCGGATGCAAGGGCCGCCCTAGCTGCATCTATCGCGGCTTGCGCAGCTGCGAGCTGCGATTGGGCGGTTGCGAGACTTGCCTGATCGGTGGCGAGCTGAGCGCTCGCCGCTGCCAACGCTGCATTCGCAGCATTCAGGTTGGTTTGCGCCGTGGTCCGATCCGCGGCGCTCGCAGTCGACAGCAAATTGTTGAGCGCGGTCTGCGCCGAGGCGACCGCAGTTTTGTCGGCTGCCACCGTCGCAAGATCGTTTGTCACAACCGTTTGGGCGGTGTTGACGACTGCCTGAGCTGCGCCCTTCTGCGCCAAGGCCGTGGTCATCGATGACTTATAGGTGGCGACGGCGCCGACCATCGACTTCGGCGAAGCATGCTCGAGTGCCGTGTCGGAAGCGTGAGCTGCGTTCAGATTGCCAAGCAGGTTTGCCGCATCAGCGATGCCGGTGTTGTCAGGGGCATTCCCGGTATCATTGCCTCCAACCCCGGCTCCAGCGGGAGTTTCGCCTGTTGCGCTAGCTGGCGCAGCATGACCTACAGCATTGCCCTGCGGAACGTGGGCCGTCGCCGCCGCTGGCGGCCCCATCGTGACGGACGCCGGCGGACCTCCATGCGAGTGAATTGATGGAGCGGCCAAAGCCGTGCTCGTGCACAACGCAGCGGTCGCCGCTGTCGCGATCAAAAATGATTTCGTCTTCATGGTGTGTCTCCCATTCAACTTTGCGAAGTGCTGCAGCGTTCATCCGACTTGCAAATTCAGCGTTCTCATGACTGCACTGACTTAGCCAAAAATGGTCAGCTTGATACCACCACCAATTCGAGGGCTGGAGGTGGTCACGCCGATAGTTCCGTAGCCGGTGACGCGCCAATGATCGCTGAAGTTCCACAGCGCGTAGGGCGACACAGTCTCCTGAGCGTCGAGGCCTTGGAAATATTGCGCTCTGTAGTCGAAGGTCGCGCCGAGCGCAGTATCACTGGTCGGCTTAAAGTTGAGACCGGCAGAGCCGGTCACGCCGTTCTCGAGCTGGAAAGTGCCGAAATCGCTGAGCCATTGATAGCCGACCGCGCCAAACAGCATGAACTTCGGCGAAAACGAGTGATAGAGGTTTAGCGAGGCGCCATAGTCCCACTTGCCGGTACCAAGGCCAGATGCAGCTGTTGGCGCTTTGAAAGTGCCCGCGACTTCAAGCGCTGGCCATACATCACCATCCCGGCTCACCAACCACGAGGCGCCAAAGGTCGCGTCTCCGACCCCCGAGTTCGACATCGACGTACCGCTCCCGGGGATGATCACGCCCCCTACGTAGGCGCCTGGGCCTTTGACCTCGAGATATGGAATGCTGGCCTCGAGGCGGAGCCGATCGACTTGCACACTGGCACTCGACGGCACGCTTAGGACTGTCGTGTCTGAGGCTTCTCCATAGCGTCCAGTCGAATAGTCCACTCCTGCCCCGACTTCCCACGTCGTCGACTGTGCGAGACCTTGCAGCATCGAAAAGAAGCCGGCGTCGGCGGCTCCGGCTGGAGCGGCAACACACGCAACGACTAACGCAACCGAACCACCGGCCGTAGCAGACGCCAGATTCACGAGAACCGCCCCAACTCACCTTGCCCGTACGCACAACCAATCGGACCCAAACGCCGACTAGAGCTTTCGCATTTGCGCAATCGTTACACATCATCGGGCTCACAGGAACCAACCACAGGTAATTAACCTCAATCGCTACAGACAGCGGTAGCGTCCACAACAAATGCGCGAAGCGTGAACGCCACCTTGACAGACTCTTGCAATCCAGGCGTGTTGGGCGGTCTGTTCAAGCGCGCTTACGACCTTTCGACGGCCCGCCTAGAACACGTGTTTCCCAGTGTCACCGCAACTCGCGATCATCTGAGTCGCGGGCAATCTTCTCAACTTGCCGATTACCAAGATTGATCGCATCAAGCCATCCGGCGTTTGAGTATTGCCTGCAGATCGTAAGCTGGCGGCAAAGTCCCTTCGAGTCGTGAGTACACAATGTTTACCTTACCAGTCATTCTTTCAACGTTTGGAATTATTTTCATTGCGGAGCTTCCCGATAAAACGGCGCTCGCTGCATTGATTCTTGCCACCAGATACCGGGCGCGCCGAGCCGTGCGCCAAGTCTGACCCCCGCACGACATCGAGGAAATCTAATGGGCTGGTTTTTCTACGAACGACCGTGCGGCACGACACCGCTTGAATTCTGCCGTCAGCAATTCGGCAGCGGATCGGACCAGATTGTCGCTGATCACATGCACAACAACGAGGAGTATTCACATGATGTGCCGACTGTTCCCCGATGCGTCTCACATTCGTTGAGAGCTCTCGAACGAGCTTGCGCCTTGCTCGCATAGGAGGAGGTCTCAGTTGGTTGGAAAATCAAGCATTAGGTCCCTCTCACGTCGAAGGGCGTATGTTGCCGCACAGCGTCATCGCAGGCGGCCGGGGCCAATCCTAGGCGGGTGAAACGTGACTGCCGCCACCGCGCCCCTGATCCGACCCTGGCGCGGCGGCCAGGTTGGCGGTACAATCACAAATGGGAGTAAGCCCCACCGAACCGTAAGCCAACAGACTTCAGGGAGAAACCATGCAACGGCTTGTTTTACCGGCAGCTTGTGCTGCGATAGTTGCGTTTGGGCTCGCGACGATCGCGTCATCACAACCCTTTCAGACGCGGCCCGTCCTTGAGCGATCGGGAAACACGTTTCATCGCAAGGCTTGTGCCGCGCCATCGATGGCTGGCGTCGCACGTTGCCATGCCCACATCGTGACTGATGCGCAGGGCAATGATTTGGAGAGAGATGCGGCGCCACATGTAACACCATCGGGCTATGGCCCGAGCCAACTGCGTTCGGCTTACTCGATCACCACAAGCGGCAGCTCCGCGACAACGATCGCGATAGTTGACGCCTACGGCTACACCAGGGCCGAATCTGACTTGGGGGTTTATCGCTCGCAGTTCGGATTGCCGGCGTGCACGACCGCCAACGGTTGCTTCAAAAAGGTCAATCAGAACGGCGTCCAAGGAAGTTATCCGTCACAGAATACGGGATGGGCGCAGGAATCCGCGCTGGATCTCGACATGGCGAGTGCCATGTGTCCGAATTGCAAAATCATTCTCGTCGAAGCGAATACCGCAAGCTTCGGTGATTTGGCGACGGCGGTGAACACAGCGGCCTCACTTGGCGCTCACGTCATCAGCAATAGTTACGGCGGCGGTGAGAGCGGATTTCAGGGAAACAGATTTCATTTAATTTAGTAACGGATGATGCTTGAAACCGAAC
>JANYBR010000084.1 GCA_025360685.1 Pseudomonadota bacterium | reverse complement strand
TGAGCTGCCATCCCAATGCCGGCCTGCCCAACGAGTTCGGCGGCTATGACGACGCGCCCGACAGCATGGCGGCGCGCATCGGCGAATTCGCGCGTTCCGGACTCGTCAACATCGTCGGCGGCTGCTGCGGCACCACACCGGCGCACATCAAGGCGTTCGCGGAGGCCGTCGCCGGCGTGACGCCGCGCGCCATTCCCCAAAAGCCGAAATTCATGCGGCTGTCGGGTCTCGAACCCTTCACGCTGACCCCGGAAATGAATTTCGTGAACATCGGCGAGCGCACGAACATCACGGGCTCGGCGCGCTTTCGCAAACTGATCACGGCAAACGACTACGAAGCCGCCCTCGAAGTGGCGCGCAGCCAGGTCACGAACGGCGCCCAGCTCGTCGACGTCAACATGGACGAGGGCCTGATCGATTCCGAGGCCGCGATGCGCCGTTATCTCAACATGATGGCCGGCGAGCCCGATATCGCGCGCGTGCCGCTGATGATCGACAGCTCCAAATGGAGCGTGATCGAGGCGGGCCTCAAGACCTGCCAGGGCAAACCCGTGGTCAATTCGATCAGCCTGAAGGAAGGCGAGGAGGCGTTCGTCAACTATGCGCGCCTGGTGATGCGCTATGGCGCCGCCGTGGTGGTGATGGCATTCGACGAACAGGGCCAGGCCGACACGCAGGAGCGCAAGGTCGCCATCTGCAAGCGCGCCTACGATATCCTCGTCGACAAGGTCGGCTTTGCGCCGGAAGACATCATCTTCGATCCCAACATCTTCGCGGTGGCGACCGGGATCGAGGAACATAACGACTATGGCCGCGCCTTCATCGCTGCCGCCGCGCTCATCCGCAAGGAATGTCCGCACAGCCATATCTCGGGCGGCGTGTCGAACTTCTCCTTCTCGTTCCGCGGCAACGAGCCGGTGCGCGAGGCGATGCATGCGGTGTTCCTGTTCCACGCCATCAAGGCCGGCATGGACATGGGCATCGTCAATGCGGGACAGCTGACGGTCTATCAGGACATTCCCACTCCGCTGCGTGAAGGCATCGAGGACGTGCTCTTCAACCGCAAGCCCGAGGCGACGGAAAATCTTCTCGCCCTGGCAGAGCGCTACAAGGGCGATGGCTCGGTCGCGGCGGTGGAGGACGCCGCCTGGCGCGCACTGCCGGTGCAGGAACGCATCACCCACGCGCTCGTCCACGGCATCGACGCCTTCGTCAACGAGGATACGGAAGAGGCGCGCCAGGCGGCTGTACGACCGCTCGACGTGATCGAAGGTCCGCTGATGGCCGGCATGAACGTGGTCGGCGATCTTTTCGGCTCGGGCAAGATGTTCCTGCCGCAGGTGGTCAAGAGCGCCCGCGTGATGAAGAAGGCGGTCGCCTATCTGCTGCCGTTCATGGATGCCGAGCAGGAGAAGAACCAGACCAAAGAGCCCGCGGGCAAGATCGTCATGGCCACCGTCAAGGGCGACGTGCACGACATCGGCAAGAACATCGTCGGCGTGGTGTTGCAGTGCAACGGCTATGAGGTCATCGATCTGGGCGTCATGACGCCGACGCAGAAGATCCTCGACACGGCGCGCGAGCGGAACGCCAACATCATCGGCCTGTCCGGGCTGATCACGCCGTCGCTGGACGAGATGGTGCATGTCGCCTCGGAGATGGAACGCCAGGGCTTCGACATTCCGCTGCTGATCGGCGGCGCCACCACCAGCCGCGTGCACACGGCGGTCAAGATCGATCCGGGTTACCGCCGCGGTCAGACCGTCTATGTCACCGACGCCTCGCGCGCGGTCGGCGTCGCGTCGCAGTTGCTCAGCAAGACCGCCAAGGACGGTTTCGTGGCGGACATTCGCAAGGAATATATCGAGATCGCGCGTAACCATGCCGCCCAGCGCGCGCCGGGACGGCGACTGTCGCTGCAGCAGGCGCGCGCCAACAAGCAGAAGATCGACTGGAGCGCGTACCAGCCGCCCACGCCGAAATTCTTCGGCACCCGCACCTACGATCAGTACGATCTGGCCGAACTGGTGAAGTACATCGACTGGACACCGTTCTTCCAGACCTGGGAGCTGGTCGGAAAATATCCCGCGATCCTGCAGGACGAGAAAGTCGGAGAGGCGGCGCGCAATCTCTTTGCCGACGCGCGGGCCATGCTCGGGAAGATCGTCGACGAGAAGTGGCTCACCGCCCGCGCCGCCGTCGGCTTCTTCCCCGCCAACACCACCGGCGACGACGACATCGCGATCTATGGCGACAAGGCGCGCAAATTCCCGATCCAGACTTTGCACACTTTGCGTCAGCAGATGAGCCGGGAAAACAACCGCCCCAACCTGGCGCTCGCCGACTTCGTCGCGCCGAAGGGCACCGATGATTTTATCGGCGCCTTTGTCGTCACCGCCGGAATCGGCGAGGAGGATCACGTCAAGCGTTTCGAGGCGGCGCAGGACGACTACTCCGCGATTCTGCTCCGCGCGCTGGCCGACCGTCTGGCCGAAGCGTTCGCCGAGCATTTGCACGAGCGGGTGCGGCGCGATTTCTGGGGCTACGCGCCGGACGAGGCGTTGAGCAATACCGATCTCATCGCCGAGAAATATCGCGGCATCCGTCCGGCGCCGGGCTATCCCGCGCAGCCCGAGCACAGCGAGAAGGCAACGCTCTTCAAGCTGTTGGATGCCGAAGCGAGGATCGGCGTGAAGCTGACGGAGAGTTTCGCGATGTGGCCGGGTTCGTCGGTCAGTGGATTCTACTTCTCACATCCCGAAAGCCGCTATTTCGGCGTCGGCAAGATCGAGCGCGACCAGGTCGCCGACTACGCCAAACGCAAAGGCTGGGACATCGCGACCGCCGAACGCTGGCTTGGCCCGCTGCTCAACTACGATCCGCGCACGAAGGACGCGGCGTAATCTTTGCGCGGATTCGCCGAATATTGCGCTGCATTGCGCTTGGTCTTAGACTTGGACGTTAGGGGCAATGATGCGCCGGTTGTTTATCCTGGGTTTGCTGTCGCTTGCCTGTGGCGCGCCGCAAAGCCTGTACGCCGCCGCGTACGATAATTTTGCGCGCGGCATGTCCGCCAACAATATCGCTGACAACGATGCCGCCATTTCGGCATTCACTTCGGCTCTCGGCTCTGGTGACCTCAGCACCGCTTTGCGGCCCAATGCCTATGTCGGAAGGGCGATTGCCTATGCGCGCAAGGGGAACTGTGTTGCCGCGCGTTCCGATGTCGAGGCTGCGCTGGCACTCAAGCCGGCTTATCTCGAAGCCAGGACCCTGCACGCGGATTTGAATCTGTGCTTGGGACAGTTCGCTCCCGCGCTCGCCGAATTGACGGCGTTGCTAGCTCTTCAGCCCGATGCCGGGCTGTATCGCATCCGCGGCCAGGTGCGTTGGCGTACCGGCGATTTCTCGGGCGCCGCCGCCGACTTCGCGCAACTTGTGTATCTGGAGCCGACATACGCCTATGGGGCCATCTGGCTGGCCGTCGCCGAGGCGCGGACGGGCGCGTTCGATGTGGCGCAGCTCAAGCATGCCATGTCGTCGGTCGACGATGACGAGTGGCCCGCCCCGATCCTTCATTTCATGGCGGGTCAGACAAAGCCTGAGACCGTCGACGCGGCGGCCGCCCGCGGCGAGGCGCAGACGGTGATCAAGCAGAAATGTGAGGCGGATTTTTATCTGGCCGAGTGGTCGATCGACCGTGGGGACATTCCCGCCGCCAGGTCCCGTCTGAACAGTGCCGTGGCTAGCTGTCCACACACATTCATCGAGTATAGCGGTGCCAAGATCGAGCTAGCGCGATTGAACTAGTTTGGGGGGGAGATATGCGTAAAATTTTCCTGCTGGCAGCAATCTGCCTGGGCGCCGTGCCGGCGAGCGCGGACGAACCGTGCCGGCTGGTGCAGATGGCCGCGCTCGATATGACCATCGACGCGGGCGGTGGTGTCGACGTTCCGATGACCGTATCGGGCCAGAACGTGAACATGCTCATCGACACGGGCGGGATTTTCACGATGCTGACTGAACAGACCGTGAAACGCCTCGGACTCAAGAAGCTTCTGCCGGCAACGAGCTTCTACGACGGCGGCGTCCAGATGTTCGGAGGAAAGAAGATCGAGTCATATACGGAAGTGCATGACGTCGATCTCGGCGGCCTGAAGGCGGCGGACATTCCGATGCAGGTCATGCCCGACGGCGTGATGCCGCCCGATCTCGGCGGAACGATCGCCCCCAACATTCTGTCGCGCTATGATGCCGACTTCGACTTCGCCAACGCCAAGTTCAGGCTCTTTTCGCAGGATCACTGCGAAGGAAAGGTCGTGTACTGGACGACGGAAGTGCCCTCGAAGATCGCGATCATTGTTGACCGGGTCGGGCACATCGAAGTGCCCGTGCAGATCGACGGCAAGGAGATCAAAGCGCTCATCGATACGGGTTCATCGCGCTCCACGATGAGCCTGGAAACCGCAAGACACCTGTTCGACATCGACGAGAAGGATCCCAAACTCACTCAGGTGAAAAGTGCTGTACCAGGGCACGCCTTTCACTATCCGTTCGCCAAGCTGAACTTTCAGGACATCACCGTCGACAATCCGGACATTGTTCTGGTGCCCGATGCGGTTTCGAAGTTTTATGAAGGCGCTCCCAAGCTACTTCTCGGCATGGGCATCCTGCGCCAGCTCCACCTCTACATCGCGTACCGGGAACACAAGCTCTACGTCACGGCGGCGTCGGCGCACTAGATTTCAAGCCAAAGAGGCCGCGCCTGCGATCCGGCCATGGCGCGCTCGTGCGCTTGGCGCACCCCCTTGTAAAGCGGATTGAGTGCCATTATTATTGTTTATCGATAATTGTGTATCGATATTCGGTAAGACCTGTCTGGAGATGACCCGATGACCGCCGTAAGCGTCCTGCCAAAGCTTTTCCGCTGGGTATTCACCGTTTTTGCGGTGCTCGCCGCCATTGGCGCGCTCGCCATCTGCGTGGCGATGGTGATCGATCCCAAGCTACCCGCCGGCACCCACTTTGGGCCGCTCACGGTCGACATGATGGGTCAGCCCGGCACCGTGGTTCTGCGCGCCGCGGGCGGCGACTCCGATTTCACCGTCACGGCCCTGCGCGGCAGCCTGACATTGTTTGTCGAAAAAGCGGGCGGCTTGATCGAGGTGGTCAAGCACTACGGATTGCCCGTGATGCTGATCTATTCACTCTTCCTCGTCATCCTGTTCGATCTTCTGCGCCGGCTGTTTCGCAATGTCGGCCGCGGCGAAAGCTTCAGCCGTCAAAGCGTGTACCTCGTTCAGGGCCTTGGCGCCTCGCTCATCGTCTATTCGCTGGTATCGGCATTCGCCGAGAGCTGGTTCGTCCATGCGGCGTACACCTATCTGGCGCAGCACGCGGTGGTGACGGTTTCGGGAACTTCGTTGCGTCTGCCCGCGCCACACGGCATTTCGATGCCGCACGGCACGGGAGGCAGCCCGGTTTTCTTCTCCGGTCTTCTGGTGCTGGCGCTGTCTGAAGTATTCCGCCAGGGCCTGGCGCTGAAGAACGAAAACGATCTCACGGTCTGAGCGATGCCCATAAAACTCAACCTCGACCGGGTCATGCTGGAGCGCCAGATCAGCCTGACGGAACTGGCAGACCAGGTCGGTATTACCTTGGCCAATATGTCGATCCTCAAGACCAGCAAGGCGAAGGCGATCCGCTTTAGCACGCTCGAAGCGTTGTGCAGAGTTCTTCAGTGCCAGCCCGGAGAGCTTCTCGAGTTCGTCCCAAGTGGCGATGGCGAGGGTTGAGGCGTCCGCAGATGCTGGGAGTTGCGGCGCGACTCTGTTCGCAGCACCGCTTTCGGCCCAAAGCGAACGACGGCGACGCAGTTATCCCGGCCGCCGAGCGATATGCAGGATTGTCAACTGATGCTTTGTGATGCGCCCGCCCGGCCTTGCAGAGATTAGGCGGCGCATCTGCGAAAAGAGCCATTCGCGCTTGTCCGCCTCCAGCAAGCGATGGTCGGACGCCGTCTGCATCAGTGCCACATGAGAATCTGCGTCGTACTGGTCGGTCCAGAGATGGCGCGCGACTTGCACGTCCTCGAACAATCCGCTGGCCTCGATCTCGGCGCGGGAGTCCGGCCACTGTTCGGGCGGCGGCGGCGGCCAGTCGCCCGGCCATGGCATTCCTACCGCGTCGTACGCGGACCGGATTTCGAAAAAGAACGGATCTACGTCGGGCGGAAATGCATGCATGCCCGTCGTGAAGGCCAGGCTGCCGCCTGGCTTGAGCGCCTGAGCGGCCTTTTGATAGCGCAGCTTGGGATCGATCCAATGCCAGGACGTGGCGGCGAACACGATGTCGAAAGCGCGTGCCTCCGGGTCTTCCCAGTTCTCGAAATTTGCGTTGACGACTTGTACGCCCGGAAATTGCGCGAGTTTTTCCGACGCAATGCGGGCGAGATTCGAACCGAGTTCGACACATACGATCTCGCAGCCGAGTCTGGCCAAAGGCTCGGTCGCGTGACCGGTGCCACACCCAATTTCCAGGATGCGCGCAGACTGCGGTGTGATCCTGGACAACCGAAACAGGTCAGCGAAGAGTTCCGCGCGGTAATAGGGACGGGCGCGGTCGTACAATTCTGCGATTTCGTCGAAGGTTCGCGCGCGCTTGAGCCGCTCCTGTTCGTCCATGTGCGCTCCATTTGGACACAGCATAGCGGACATCGAGCGCGTTGCGCACGAATGGCGGCATTCTGCCCATCGTGCACAATCGGATTCCGCGTCGCGGGAACCCCTACGGGGGGCAAAGATCGAGTTCGCGCCCGGCTTGTCTGAAGCAAAAAGGCCGCGGTGCCTTGGGCGCCGCGGCCTCTTCGTATTCCCCCGCTGCCGGCGTCAGAGCAGGCCGGCCACGATTGCCCCCAGAAACAGAAACACCAATCCGACAGTCACGATTTGAAGCTCGCGGACCATGGGGATTCTCCTGTCCTTGAGACGCGCCAAACTCCTGCCGCCGCCGGTTGCGGTCAATCTGATTCGACATGCGTGCCGCGGATTTTGCAGGCCAGGTGGGAAAAAATATTTTGTGATTATTCGTCAATCGGGGCCGAATCAATCCACAGGAATCTTTCCGCGACTCACCAGGCGATTTCCTTGCCGAGATAATCGAGATAGCCGCCGCTGTTGGCCGCGCTCAGCTTGGCAATCTGCGCGCGCAATCCTTTCACGCTGTCCTGCGGCGTGACCGGCGCGCCTGCGCCACCCATGTCGGTCTTCACCCAGCCCGGATGATAGATGCCGACCGCGATGCCGTCCTTAGCCCATTCTTTCGACAGGCCATGCATCACGCTGTTCACCGCCGCCTTGGAGGCGCGATAGGCATAGGCGCCGCCGCCATGACCCGCGATCGAGCCCATCGTGCTGGTGATGGTGACGAGTTTTTTCAGCTTGCCCGCTTTCAGATTGTCGTGCAGCGCCAGCGACACCAGCATGGGCGCGATGGAATTGGTCTTCAGAGTCTCGACCCAGGCATCGAAATCGATCGTGCCATGGGCCTCGCCGCGCGGGCCGCCCACGCCGGCATTGTTGATCAGGATGTCGATCGGCTGGCCGGCCAGGGCTTGCTTCAAGGCTTCCACCGATTTGGGCGCGGTCACGTCAAGCGCCATCACCTTGAACCCGGCGGCCTTGGCGAGCGCGTTCAGCGCGTCGGCCTTGGCGGGCGCGCGGCAGCAGGCGATGACGTCCGCGCCTTCGGCCGCATATTGCTTGGCGAATTCCAACCCGATGCCGCGATTAGCGCCCGTGATGAGAACTGTGGTCATTTGGCACTCCGAATTTTCAAAAGACTAACCCGCTCTTTGATCTTCGGCGAGTGGCGCCGCTCCCATTTCCAATTTTACGTCATCGCCCGCGTATGCGGGCGACCCAATTTTCTTGGTGGCTCGAAAAATGGGTCACCCGGACGCTTCGCGCCGGATGATGACGAAGAAGGTAGTGGATACGCGCGCGGCGATGACAATCATTTCCCAAATCCGCCGCCGCCCGGTGTCTCGATCAGTATGGCATCGCCGTCCGACACATCGATCTCGTCGCAGCCCTTGAGCATAACGCGCGAACCGTCCTTGCGGATGATTGTATTTCTTCCTCTTTCGCCGGGCGCGCCGCCTTCGAGGCCGAACGGCTCCGTCTCGCGCCGGGTGGACAGGATCGCCGCCGTCATCGTCTCGCGAAAGCGGATGCGCCGCGATGTGCCGTCGCCGCCGCGATGCGCGCCGCGTCCGCCGGAACCTTTGCGGATGAAGAATTCCTCGACCAGCACCGGGTAACGCGCCTCCAGAACTTCCGGATCGGTGAGCCGCGAATTGGTCATGTGGGTGTGCACGGCGGATTGTCCGTCGAACTCGCGCCCCGCACCGGCGCCGCCGCAGATCGTCTCGTAGTATTGGTGGTGCGCGTTGCCGAAGGTGAGATTGTTCATCGTGCCCTGCGATGCTGCCAGCACGCCAAGCGCGCCGAACAGCGCATCGACCACCGCCTGGCTGGTTTCGACATTGCCCGCCGCCACCGCGCCTGGCGGGTGCGGCTTGAGCAGGCAGCCTTCCGGCACCACGATGTCGAGCGGCTTGAGGCAGCCGGCGTTCATCGGAATCTCGCTGTCGACGAGGCAGCGGAAGACATAGAGCACCGCCGCCTTGGTCACCGAACCCGGCGCGTTGAAATTGTTCGCGGCCTGTGCACTCGTGCCGGTGAAATCGATGCGCGCCGAACGCGCCGCGCGATCCACCGTCACCTTCACCTTAATGAGCGCACCGCCATCCATCGCCATCTCGAACGCACCGTTAGACAGTTTGCCGATCACCTGGCGCACCGACTCCTCGGCATTGTCCTGGACATGGCGCATATAGGCATTGACCACAGACAGTCCGTATACGGAACAGGTCTGGCGCAAGCCCTCCGCGCCCTTGGTGCAGGCCGCCGCCTGTGCCTTGAGGTCGGCGATGTTCTGCTCTGGATTGCGCGCGGGGAACGGGCCGCGCAGCAGCACGTCGCGCACCGCATCTTCGTCGAACTTGCCGCCGCTCACCATGCGAATGCCGTCGAACAGTGCACCTTCTTCGGAAATGTCTTTCGAGAATGGCGGCATCGATCCTGGCGTAATGCCGCCGATGTCCGCGTGATGGCCCCGCGAGGCGGTGTAGAACGCGATCGCGCCGTTCACGAACACCGGCATCACCACCGTCACGTCGGGCAGATGCGTACCGCCATCATAGGGCGCATTGGTGACGAACACCTCGCCTTCACGCATGACCGGATGCTTGCGCATGATCGCGGTGACGCAGTCGCCCATCGAGCCCAGATGCACCGGCATGTGCGGTGCATTGGCGACGAGCCCGCCAGCCGCATCGAACACCGCGCAGGAAAAATCCAGCCGTTCCTTGATATTCACGCTGGTCGCGGTGTTCTGCAGCACCACGCCCATCTCCTCGGCGATCGCCATGAAAAGGTTGGCGAAGACTTCGAGTAGAACGGGATCGACGGCTTCCTTCGATGCCGCCGCGTCGCGTTCTGCAATGCGGGTAAGGACGATGCCGTTTTCGTTCTGCTGTGCATGCCAGCCCGGCTCGACGACGATGGTCTGGTGCGGCTCGATGATGAGGGCAGGGCCGTCGACCGGATGCGCGAGCGATTTGAAAACTGGCGCGACGTGCCATGCACCGTGGGAGTAGAATTTGGTTTTCTCCCCCCGTTCACGGGGGGAGTGGCCGCCAAAGGCGGACGAGGGGGGG
>JANYBR010000081.1 GCA_025360685.1 Pseudomonadota bacterium | reverse complement strand
TCTGAAGTCAAATGTATTCGCAGCCGATTTGCATCACACCGACGCTGGTGCGGAGCCGTTCAGAGGCTGGCACACCCTCGAAAACGTGCGCATTTGAGCCACCAAGGATTTCATGCGTTAACTCAGCGAAGCTTGAAGTATGCTGAAGTAGTGCGTCCAGATCCCGAGCAGACCCACGCCCGCACCGTATTGCACCAATCGATTGTGAACAAAGACCGTTGCGATGATCGCTATGACCAGCATCGGCACCACCACTAGATTTTGTTGGGACCACTCCTGGACCTGGAAGCCGCCCCCGAGTACAGCGTTGGCGATCACTGCCGAGCCTGCCGACGCGGCGAATGCTCCAACATAACGCCGTCCGTGCTCGTCGTGGTAGCGCACAGCCTTGTAGCCCACGCTCAGGTCCAGCGTCGATGCGATGCGATACAGTGCTCAATGTCCGGAATTGAAAAGGCCGACTCCAAAATCCTGGAATCGGCCTTTCCTTCGCGTTTGCACAAAACCAGCTACTGCGGAAAACTTTACATGTGGAAATTCAGCCTCACCGTAATCTGGCTGGTTTGGTCCGAGACCTTCACGGTGAAAGGTTCCTGGGCAAATGTTGGAGGCGGGCTAGCAGGCGGGACCATGCTGACCGTTCCAGAGCCATAGTTGGCGTAGTCGTACTCAAATGCGACAGAGGTATCGCCGGTCAGCATCACTTCTAATCCCGTGCCGACTGTCCAGCCGAACTTGGTCTGATCGGTCGGAATGAATGAACCTTCGGGTGAGCCGAAGTCGACGAGATTGATCGCCTTGATGCGCTCATCCGTGAACGATCCACCGGCTTTGACGTAGAGCATTGAATTGTCGGTAACCGTCATGCCGAGTTTGCCGGTTATGTCGCCGCGCCATTGATTCCTCGTACTGCATTGGGCATGGACATCACCGAAGCCGCCAAAACAGGTCTCATCAATTGCGTCCAAGCCGCCACCATTGAATGAGAATTCTGCGCCCCAGATCCAATTGCCCATTTGCTGGTCAAAGCCAACCTGTGCTCCACCACTAAATCCGTTGCCCGATGGGGTAGAAGCCACGCCTGGCACTCCAGCGCCCGGGTCGCTCACGACCACGATGTCAGACCATTTGGCGCTGCCGAGTTCGCCGCCGGCATTTACTCCGACATACCAACCCGACCAATCTCCCGCGCTGGCGCTGCCCGCGAATACGCTCAATCCCAGTAGTGCGACCGCAGTCGCGGAAAGCCATCGGTTCATCGTCTAAGTCCCTCTAATCGTTGATTCTCCAGCACAGTCAGCCAAGACGTGATTCGGCGCAAGAGGGGTTCAGAGCTTTTACAAAAGCGTAACTTCAACAAATGGCAGGGCAAAAACAGTGTGGAACCACGAATCCTGTCCCGGAGGTGGTCAGTAGGGACGGCACCTACCGGGTACGAATAATGTTGCGCGGGGGAAGTTGTGCAGCTTCTGCCAGCCGACATCTATCGCTAGTTCGAGGTCGAGACGGGGATGGTCGAGCTTGTAGTGAGCGATGCCGGAAGGATTTCAAAATTCAGCAGTACGACCTGTTCCTGAGTATTATTTTTTGCCGTGTGTGACATGTCCCCTGGTTCGAAAAAACAGTCGCCAGCGTGATAGACAGTGGACTTGTCCATCACAACATAAGTGAGAGCCCCGGACGTAATGCAACGAATGCCCGGACCTACATGATGATGCGGACCGATGTAGCCGCCAGGATCGTATGTAACTTCGGTGACTCGCAATTGGTACTTGCCATTTAACTCAGTGAGATGCCCAGAAATAATCTGGCTCAATTTAATTCTCGGGTGCTGTCCACTGCTTTGAACCGTTGCTGCAGGCTGGCCATTTGCAGGCAATGCAGCAAACGCGCATGCGAGCGCCAGAATCGACATTGCTTGACACATCTTTGCCTCTCTGTTTGAGCCAGTTTCGGTCACGTTGCCTTACGATAGCCGAAAATCTGCATTGGGTCGCAGGTGGACGTCGGCTGAAACTGAAAATGCTTTGCTAGAGAGAGTTCCGTTCGAACGCCGTAGCTTCTGAGTCTCCGGCAAACTCACCGACCAGCAATCCGCCATAAATCCGTGCCGGAGCGAGCGGTATGGCCACACCTTCCACAAAACGTGGCGCCCTGTCTTTGATGCGCACGACCTGGCGCATCCAAATCTTCTCATTCTTCTCAGCGCAATTGTGAAAACCGGTCACGACGTCGCTTGCGCGTGGGCCGTGCACGAAATCGTCCAGATCGAGACCGATCAAAGGGCGAGCAAACGCAGCACTCAACGCGGTACCAATGAGTCGGACGCGCAGCCGAGTGGGTGCACCAGCTGTACCACTCTCGACATCGAGCACATAGATATACGGAAGTAGCGTTGCGTCGATGTTCCGCGGATTGACGTCTGCAGCGCTCCGACATCCAACGAAGAAATCCGCCAGTCTTTGCAGCCGAACATCCATCTTGGGAAGTATGAGCCGCTTCGGCGACGCTGGGAAGGAAGATTCGCCGGTCGAACGTCCCGACCACCGGCCTTGCGCACCACGCATTTATCGCTCTGTGCCGAAAGCGGACGTTCGTGTGGGCGCTTGAAGCGCGCCTTAACGCTGCGCCTCTATCCCGCCGCGCGTCTTGCCAGCGTTGACTGCATTGATCAATGCTTCCGCATGACCGGCCAACTCGGAATGGACTGTGCGCAGCTGCGGCTCAAGTACGGATACAGTCCCATCCCCGGAGATCAGGAGTATTATCACGCCGCGAGCGCCGAACGCCGGAGGTCAATGTGGTCAAGGTTTTTGAACTGAATCCCGCTGCCATAAGCCGGATGATCCCGGTGGATCTCGCGAAGCTCAACGAAGAGCCTCCGAGTCCAATTGGCAACTTCGACTTTCACGGCTGCATTTGCGGGATCGCAAGCTATTCGGGTCAACCACCGTGGGAGTTACACAATGGTGGTGACGAGTTGCTCCACATTCTCGCCGGGGAGTGCGACTTTACTCTGGTCGCCAACGGAACGAAGGAGTCGCGCACTCTGCACGCCGGAGACGTTGCTCTTGTTCCTCGGGGGCATTGGCACCGAACTCGCGCGACCAACGGTGTCACGCTGCTCTTCATGACGCCGCGTGAGGGTAGCCAACATAGCTGGGCTGACGATCCACCCGCCGACGTCGTCGACTAGGTCGCGCTCTGCGCCAATTCAAACTCGTCATCTACATTGGACACCGGACGGCCGCTTGGGACTGAAGGGAGCGAAATCTAGATCACACCATCGCGAATGAACTTGCGGTCCGCCCAGACGGAGTGCGTGCCGCTGCATAATTTGTGTGGCAGCGCGATGCGGCAGACCGGTCCTTCCTGTATGCGCCGAGCGTCGAGCAGTATGCACTCCGACGTCGCCGTGTTTTCATCCGTGACGAAGCTGACCAGATAGCCGCCATCTTCCTCTGTCGCGCCGATGCGCGGCGCAAACGGCGCTTCGCTGCCATAGCGGCCGGCACCCAGTTCATAGCTCCAGCTCTCGCCGGTCTTCAGGTCGTGCTTGACGAAACCGCGGAACAGGAACCAGCCCGGCACAGACAGGGTCGAGTAGCCGTAGCGATAGGGCCGTCCCGCAAAACGCGCATTGATCATGCCGAACTCCAGCACGCGATCGTCCAGCCGTTCCTCGCGTGTCGTGCCGTGCTTCAGATTGAAGCGCCAGCGATGCAGCTTGGACATGAAGCTGTATTCGTCGAGATAGCCCATCATGTGCTCATAGCCGGGCGGCGCGTCCTTCTTCGGACCTGGCGTCGGAACTTCCTGGAAATATCCATCGAGCACAATTTCGTCGCCTTCTTCGTAGGCGTTCAACCAGTGCAGCACATAGGTCAACGCGGCTTCGAACCAACGCACATCCTTGGTCGTGCCGTGGCGCGGCACAATCGCAAAGCGTGACGGCAGTCCCGCGTGCTCTCGTACCGCGTGCACATTCTTTTTCAGAAGTTCGGCGTCCCAGAACACCGGCATGTCGTTGAGGATGGCGTAGTGCTCGGTAAACGCCATGTCGTGCGGCAGGCGCGGGCCGGCCAGCGGAATCGGAATGTAGTTCGTCAGGCGATTGTTCCGGTCGACGACCCCGTAGTGCAGATAGGGCGCATGCTTGGAGTAGTTGAAGAACATCAACTCGCCGGTACGCTCGTCGACTTTGGCGTGGGCGGAGATGCCGTCAATCGGCACCCAGGGCTCGACACCAAACTGTTCGAGTGTTTCGGGGTCGAGACGATAGCCTTCGCCGCACTGGTAGAAGGTCGAAAGCGCCTTGCCGGCATGCACGACGATGTCGGTGCTGGACGAATCCTTCAGCCAGCCATGCGCGCCAAAGCCCGGGCGCTTGGCAAGCTGCACCGGATCGGCAAGCCCGCCCCAGAGCGAGGCGCCGGCCTCCTGCTCGGCGGCAAAACAACGTGTGCGCACGAAACGATTGCGATAGGCGGCGCGCCCGTCCTTGAAATCGATCTGATGGATCATGCCGTCGCCGTCGAACGGATGGAAACGGCCGAGCGGCTGATGGATCTGGTTCTCGGTGTTGCGCAGATAGATGCCGTCTATGTCCGAAGGGATCTTTCCTTCGATGAGTTCGAGATCGGTCGCGTTCACTTCCTCATGCAGTGGAGTCCAGGCGCCGTTGAGATAGGGATGATTGCTCGGCTTGAGCGAGGTGACGATCGGCGGCAGGCGTTCGACCTTCATGCAGGGCTCCGAAATTTCACAACCACACGTTCGTCATGGCCGGGCTTGGTCCATAGCGACAGCGTATGTACGCCACCAAACCGACTATCGACGCGCGCCCTTACGCTGTCGCTAAGGGCGATGGGCGGCTCAAGGCCGCCCATGACGAATTGAGTGTTTTTTTCTACCAAGCTTTTCAATTTCCCGACACCGAATCGACCTGACCGAACAGTTCTTCGAGCTTTGCCTGTATTTCCGGGGACAGCGCGCCGCGGTTGATCGACGTGACATTCTCTTTCAAATGCTCGACCTTGCCGGTGCCGGTGAGCACGACATCGATACCAGGTTCGTGTCTGCAGAAGCGGTACGCGGCGTCGACGATGCCCTGCGTCCCGTCTTTCAGGAATCCGAGCGGATCGCCGACATCGAGCTTGCGGCGATCGAGTTGCCCGGCCTTCTCGATGGTGTCGAGCGCCTCCTTCAGGCCGTGCGGATTGCAGAGCGCGCGGCGCACTGCGAACATATCCTGCACGCCGACATTGTGCGCCTGCGTCAAGCGCAGAACATTGCGGCGCGCGGAGGGATTGAGCAGATTGAAGCCGACCATCACGACGTCCCAAATTCCGCTGGGAATTGCGGCGCTGAGCATCCTGTGGTTGGTGTCGCTGCCGAAATGCTCGGTGACGCCGAGAAAACGGATCTTGCCCTGTTCGCGTGCGCGAATCAGCGCCGGCACGATCTCCGACCCGACATAGTCCAGTTGCGACCGGACGATGCCGTGCAGACTGTAGAGGTCGACATAGTCGGTACCGAGGCGCGCGAGATTTTGTTCGAGCTGCTCCAGAATCTGCGCGCCGGTGAACCGCTTTGCGTTCGGCTCGCCCCAGGGAAGGATTGCGGTCTTGGTGGAGATGACGACCTTGTCTCTAAGTCCGCGCACCGCTTGGCCCACGATCGCCTCGGTGCCGTATGCGGCTGCCGTGTCGATGAAATTTATGCCCATGTCGATTGCGGCCTTGACGACCGCGACGCTCTGTTCGACCGAGTGGCCATAGGTCTGGCCGAGCCGGCTGTGTCCGCCGCATCCAAGCCCGGCGACACTGACGCTGAGGCCTGTGCGGCCGAGAATTTTGTATTGCATAAGGCGACACTCCCGGCCGCCAGCTTAGCGCAACCGGACCGCACGCCAAATCGGTGTTGTTCAGGCCATGCCGCAGTCGCCGTTGCAGGAATCGCCCGCGGTCATGCAGGCGCAGCCGGCATATTCCTGCCTTAGTCGCTCCAGATGCAGATCGAGCGCCGTGCGCACGAGTTGATGCCGCGTGACGCCCTTCTTTACCGCTGCGATGCCGAGCTTCTCGTATTCCGATGCCGTCAACAGGACCGTCATCTTGTGCGGCTTGGCGATCTGTAGCGGTCCCGGCGGCAGAGCACTCTGCGTTGTGCCGGCCGTGGCGAAGTGCCCGGGCGTAGGCGCCGCCACCGCGCGTTTCCACAGGCTCGACGGCTTCGCGGCGACTGCGGATGGCACCGCATCTCCCTTGCGGGCCAGGAGTCTGGACGTGATTGGCGTAAATTTCTCTTGGCTCACCATGCACCTCGGCTATTGCGGGCGATCGGCTGAACGGCGCCCGAAAGGATGCGCGCGGCGTTCCGCGCCGCCATGCGGAGCGAAACTGGCGCGCCGCTCGATAGGCGTCCTGCGTTCCGCTGCCGGGGGTACGTCGGATGGCGCCGGCGGTTCGGGCGTGGTCTCGACATCGGCGTCGGAGTCCGCGCGTTCTTCCGACAAGGACAGCAATGCGGTGAGATCGAAGGTATTGGGTCGGAATTCGGGGCGAATTTGCGCATCGCGGGTCAGGCGCGACAGCTTGTCCTGGATGTAGAGCCACAGATCGTGGATCTCCTTCGTCGATTGCGATTTGGCGACGACTTCGCCCACCGTTCGCCCATCTACCATGCTCGCCGCAAAGTCGACCCGGTGATGCAAGGTTATCGGAGCCACCATGCCGTGCTGGGAAAGCGCGACCGCAGCCTCGCCCGTGATGCGTGCACGCGGCGTGGCGCCGTTCATGACAAAGATCAGCGGCTTGCCATGGCGCTCGACGATATCGACCGTGGCGCCGACCGCGCGCAAATCGTGTGGGCTGGGCCGCGTCGGAATTACGACCAGGTCGGCATGCGCCACCACTTGCGAGATCGCATCGGTGATTGCCGGCGGCGTATCGATCACGGCCAGCTTGACGCCGCTGCTTTCCAATTGCGCCAGCGCAGCGCCGAGATCGAGCAGGCCGACCTTGGCGAAGTGAGGCGAACTGGAAGCGCGCGCGTTCCACCAGTGCGACAGGCTGCCTTGCGGATCGGTGTCGATCAGCGCAACGGGACCAATGCCAGCCTGATCGGCCTCCACCGCCAGATGGCCGGACAAAGTCGTCTTGCCTGAGCCTCCTTTTTGAGAGGCCAATACCAGAACATGCATGCGTGCCTTTCGGCGGTTACGTCCGCGCCGAGCCGATGTGGTAGGCTATTTAAATGGCCACCCCTTACGCCGTGCTGAAACCGGACGAATGCATTTGGCTCAGTTTCGCAACGAATTTGCGTCGAACTTTCTGCAAGTTGGATCGAACCACATGCTCCGGCCACGCCGAAGGCTGATAAATACGGCGCGCAGCGTCGGAGCGAGCCTAGTGGCGCTGACGTTGATCGCCGCCGCCCCACCGCCCAAGACTGGCGACGCACCGATCAGCGACTGGTCCAATATCGAGACAGTGATCGTGACCGCCAGGTCGCCCGGACCGGCACTGTGGCACGTGGTGCGCGGAAATTCCGAGGTCTGGATTTTGGGTACGGTTCAGCCGATGCCCAAAGACCTGCAATGGAATTCAGGCGAGATTCGCGGGCTGCTGCACGGCGCCAATGCCCTTCTCCTGCCGCCACGCGCGCGGGTTGGGCTGTTCGAAGGCGCGTGGTTCCTGATGACCGGTATGGGCACCTTGGAACAACCGGACGGAACGACGTTGGAAGCCGCGTTGCCCGAACCGCTGCGCAGCCGCTTTGTCGCCGAACGAACGCGATTGCACCAGGACGCCGACCGCTATGAAAAATATTTGCCGGCGATCGCGGCTTTGATGCTGGAGTCCGACTTCTGGAAAGCGAACGACCTGAACATCACTGGACCGCAGAAAGCGATCGAAAAGCTCGCGGCCCGGTCCGCGGTGCCAACGCAAGCCGTCGCGGTCTATCCGGCGATGGATGTGATTCACGATGTGCCGAAAATGTCGCCGGCCGCCCATCTGGCTTGTCTCGAATTCGCGCTCAGCGACATCGAGATCGAATCCGCCCATGCAGTGGCGGCCGCCGAGGCCTGGGCGGTCGGCGATTTGGCCGGCGTGAAGGCGAACTATTCCGAAACCAAGCTCGATGCCTGTCTACAGCAGAACAACGCCTATGCCCTGTTGCGCGAGAGGGCGATCGGCGACATGGCCGGCGCGATCACAGGCGCCTTGAACAAGCCGGGCAAGACATTCGCCGTGATACCGATGGGACTCTTCCTGCGCAAGGGTGGCGTGTTGGAGCGCCTGCAGGCCGCGGGACTGACGGTCAGCGGGCCATGACACCTATATAAACTGATCTGTCGCTAAACCGGCTCTAGACCAGAGTTGCCTCGGTCTTCTGAGCGATCTCGGCACGCGTCACGCCTGGTGCCATCTCGAACAGCTTGAGACCACCCGGCACAACGTCGAACACGCCGAGATTGGTGATGATGCGGTGCACGCAGCCTTTGCCGGTGAGTGGCAAAGTACACTTCTTCAGGACCTTAGAATTACCGGCCTTGTCGGTGTGGTCCATCGTCACGATGCAGCGCTTGACGCCTGCGACCAGATCCATCGCGCCGCCCATGCCCTTCACGAGCTTGCCCGGCACCATCCAGTTAGCGAGATCGCCACCTTCGGAAACCTCCATCGCACCAAGAATGGACAGATCGATATGTCCGCCGCGTATCATCGCGAAACTGTCGGCAGACGAGAAGTAAGAGGTGCGCGGCAGTTCGGTGATCGTCTGCTTACCGGCATTGATGAGATCGGGATCGACCTCGTTCTCGCGCGGAAACGGGCCCATGCCGAGCATGCCGTTCTCGGACTGCAAGGTCACATCCATGCCGTCGGGGATGTAGTTCGCCACCAGGGTCGGAATGCCGATGCCGAGATTGACGTAGAAGCCGTCCCGCAGCTCGCAAGCCGCCACCTTGGCCATGTCGTCGCGGGTCCAGGGCATCAGGCGTTCTCCCGCACGGTGCGCTTTTCGATGCGCTTCTCGAAATCATGTCCGAGCACGATCCGTTTGACGAAGATCCCCGGCGTATGGATGCAATCGGCGTCGAGCGCCCCGACCGGAACCAGTTGT
>JANYBR010000073.1 GCA_025360685.1 Pseudomonadota bacterium | reverse complement strand
CGCGAACAGCTCGAAGCCGCCGTATTCCGCCGGCTCGTGGCGCATTTTCGCGCCCGAACCGATGTGCAGAACATCGACCTGATGACCTTGGCCGGTTTCTGCCGCAACTGTCTGGGCGACTGGTATCGAGATGCGGCCGCCGAGAAAGGCATTGCAATGGACAAGGATGCGGCGCGCGAGCTTGTGTACGGCATGCCGCAGAGCGAGTGGAAGAAGCGCTACCAGAAGGACGCCACGCCGGAACAGCAGGCGAAGTTTGAGGCGGCGTCAAAAGGCGGAGCGGTAGGCCAAAAATAACAAGCGCAAAAGACTCACAGCTAGATCGGCCGTCTGAGTTGCCGCACGCCAGTCGCGTCGATACGGTCGCAGCCAGCCGTCATCCTTCGAGGCTCGCCCTTTGGGCTCGCACCTCAGGATGACGATTTCATATTCGTCGCCCTGAGGTGGCCGCACAGCGGCCCTCGAAGGGTGACCGGGGAGTGACAATGGCCAAATCCGGCTTCGCGAAAGAACACCTGCGCTCCTTCATCGAGCGCATCGAGCGTCTGGAAGAAGAGAAGAAGGCGCTCGCCGACGACATCCGCGAAGTCTATTCCGAGGCCAAGGGCACAGGCTTCGACACCAAGGTCATGCGCCAGGTCATTCGCTTGCGAAAGATGGAAAGCGCCGATCGCCAGGAACAGGAAGCGATGCTCGATCTCTATCTCGGCGCGCTTGGGATGCGACGCTAAACGAGGTTCGATATCAGCGTATCGACGCCCGCCTTCCATCCTTCGACAAGCTCAGGATGAGGGCCGCCCACGCTGACCCGAACACGAACCTCAGACTGCCGCTTGACGCGGCGCGTCGGCCGGTGTTTCGCCCGCAGGTAGCTCGGCCTCGCTCGGTTCCAGCCCGAGTTCCTTCAGCTTGCGATAGAGAGTGGAGCGGCCGATGCCCAGGCGCCGCGCCACTTCCGACATGTGTCCGTCATAGCGCGCGATGGCCATGCGGATGACTTCGGATTCGATGTCTTCCAGCTTGCGCATATGACCGGCTGCGTCGGTGCCGGAAATGGCGTAGGGCGAGGACTGCAAGAGGACCGGAGCGGCGTATTGCGCGCCAGGGAGCGGTCCGGCCGGTGCTTGAGCCGCGAACGCAGCTCGATGTTTCTTGGTTTCGACACCCATCGCGGCTGCAATCTGGGGGAAGTCGCAGACATCGAGAAGTTCGCCGTCGCATAGCACCACCGCACGAAAGACGGTGTTTTCGAGTTGCCGAACGTTTCCCGGCCAGCTGAACTTCTCCAGCAAGTCGGCAGTTTCAGGTGTCAGGCCGAGGACGACCTTGTTCTCCTCGGCGGCGAAACGCGCGACGAAATGACGGGCAAGCGCCGGAATGTCCTCGCGTCGTTCGCGCAGAGAAGGTACGACGATCGGAAATACGTTGAGACGGTAGTAGAGGTCCTCGCGGAACCGGCCTTCGCCGACCAGAGCGGCGAGGTCGCGGTTGGTCGCCGACATGATGCGCACGTCCACCTTCACGGGGCGCTTGGAGCCGACCGGATCGACTTCGCCCTCCTGCAAGGCGCGCAGCAGCTTGACCTGCATGTCCAGGCGCAACTCGCCAATCTCATCGAGGAACAGCGTACCACCGTCGGCTTCCTGGAATTTCCCCAGATGCTTGTCGGTCGCGCCCGTGAACGAACCCTTTTCATGACCAAACAGGATGGATTCGATCAGGTTCTCCGGAATCGCGCCACAATTGACGGTGACGAACGGTTTGCCCGCGCGTTCGGACGAGCCCTGGATGGCGCGTGCGATCAGCTCCTTGCCCGCGCCAGATTCGCCTTCGATCAGGATGGGAATATTCGACTGCGCGGCGCGCTGGCCAAGCCGGAAGACCTGCTTCATCTCGTTCGACTGGGCGACCAGTTCGTCGAAGGTCAACCGGTTGTCGGACTTCTTCTTCAGGCGGGTCACTTCGCCGGAGAGGGTGCCGATCTTCAGCTGATTTCGGATCGAGATCGCGATGCGCTCCGGGCTCGCCGGCTTGACGAGGAAGTCGTTGGCTCCGGCGCGCATGGCTTCGACCGCCGAATCGATGCCGCCTTTCGCCGTCAGGACGATGACGGGCAAATCCGGATTTGCCGGCCGCAGTTTGCTCAACACCTCGATTCCGCCGATATCGGGCATCACCAGATCGAGCAGCACGAGGACGATCTGGTCACCTCTGGGACCATTGATCATGTCGAGCGCAGGTCCGCCGCCGGGCGCGGTGACGACATGCATACCTGAGCGCGTGATCGCGGCCTCAAGCAGGCGGCGTTGCACCGGATCGTCGTCGACAACAAGGATCGTTTGCGCCATCTGTGCTTTCTCAAAATCGAACAGGCGATGGTCGCTTAACATCGGTAAATGTGGCGTTTAAACCTGTCCTATCCCGGAACAATTGGAATAGGCTTAAGGAACGGTGAACGGGTGGTGGCATGAGCGAGAGACCGGCCGACTATTGGGCTTTCTTCGCCGGCGACGCCAAGCGCACGGGCAGCCTGCTCTATTCGCGGCTCGCCCAAGGCATCGGAAAAGATGAAGAACTGAAGGCGCTCGCAGCGCATGCGCACATCGGTCAGCCGCACGCCAACCTGATCCTCGGGGCGGTACACTTTCTCCTTCTACGCGCCGCCCCTCACCCTCTTAGGCGCTTCTATGGAACCGCCGGCGGCAAGGTTTCGGCCGAGAGCGCGGACCCGTTTCCCGACTTTCGCGACTTCGTGCTGTCGCATCGCGCGCAAATCGAACCGCTCATCGCATCGCGCGTCACCAACACCAATGAGATCGGACGCAGTGCGCTCCTGCATCCGGGTTTCCGTTCCATCGCGGCCGGAACAACCGCGCCGCTGTCGCTGATCGAAATCGGTCCGAGCGCCGGACTGAATATGATCTGGGATACGTATGGCGTGCGCTACCGCAAAGGCGAATCAATAATCGCCGCCATCAATGTCACGGCGCCGTTGGTGATCGAAGTGGAAATCAAGGGTGATCGTGTGCCGCCAACCGGCCCCACGCCGAGTGTCGGCGGCCGGATCGGTCTGGAACTCAATCCCGTCGATCTCTCCAACGCCGACGATCGCGACTGGCTGCGAGCCCTCGTCTGGCCGGATCAGGAGGCGAGGCTGCGGCGGCTGGACAGTGCCATCGACCTTCTTGTCCACCGCAAACCGGCAATTCGCGCCGGTGACGCGCTGGTACTGTTGCCCGATGCCCTGGCCGCGGTGCCGCGCGGCCAACTGGCCTGCGTCTATCACACCATCGCGATTTATCAGTTCTCGCGCGAAATGAAGCAGGCGCTCGAGGACATTCTCGTGGTTGCAGGCTTGCGGCGGCCGGTGTGGCGCTTGTCGTTCGAGTATGACGGCGAACTCTACATCTTGTCGTCGATCCGCTACGAAGACGGGGTGCGGCAGGAAACCCGGCTGGCGAGTTGCCATCCCCACGGCACATGGCTTGAGTGGCTCGCATAATCGGTGAGAATAAGCGCATGAGCGATACGCCGACGATGACGCCCATCCCGGGCGAGTTGCCCGACACCGAAAAGCAGATGTTCAACATCGCAGCGACCGAGGGACCGCTCGCGGCCTTGGATGGTGCGCCGCCGCCAGCACCCAAATGGTTCGAGGATGCGCTGGCGATCAAGCCGGAGAGCAATTTCATCGAGGTCGGCGGCGCGAAGATCCACTACCTACGTTGGGGCGACCGGGCGCGGCCCGGGCTTCTTCTCGTGCACGGCAACGCGGCGCATGCCCATTGGTGGGACTTCATCGCACCGTTCCTGGCGCGCGACTACAATGTCGCGGCGATGGATCTGTCCGGCATGGGCGACAGCGAGTGGCGGCCCGGCGGCTACGCCATGGAGATGTTCGCGCGCGAGGAAATTGCCGTCTGCGAAGACGCGGGCATGTTCAAGCTCGACGAACCGCCTGTGATCGTGGCGCACAGTTTCGGCGGCTTTGTCACGATGCTGACCGGCGGACTTTATGGCGACCTCCTGGCCGGGGTCGTAATCGTCGATTCGCCGGTCAATCCGCCCGACCGTCCTGGCGGCCCGCCCAAGCGCGAGATCAAGCCGCATCATGTTTATCCCACGCTGGGCATGGCCATGGCGCGCTTCCGGCTCATGCCGCCGCAAACCAGCGAGAATCTTTACATTGTCGACTGGGTGGCACGGCATTCCCTGAAGGAAGTCGATGGCGGTTTTACCTGGAAGTTCGATCCGGCGATCTGGCAGCGGTTTTCGATCGGCGACACGGCCGAGCGGCTCAAGGCCACGCGCTGCCGTATCGCGGTGTTCCGTGGCGAGCACTCGGTACTGCTGCCGCCCCAGATCGGCGAGTACATGTTCAACCTGCTGGGACGCGCGGCGCCCATGGTCGAAATTCCGCAGGCCCAGCATCACATCATGCTCGACCAGCCGCTTGCACTGGTGGCCGCCCTGCGTGCCCTGCTGGCCGACTGGGAGCACTCCACGGCCACGCGAAAGGTCGTTTAAAAGCGGCGTTTTGCGCGTTGTGCGCACAGGTTCAATTGCTATAGTCCGGCCAGCTTGATTTGGGGACACTCATGGCCGCTCAGGGCGATTCACACGGCGAACACGGATCGATGGACATCAGCCAGCACGTCAAGGCATGGGCCGGGTTCACGGCGCCGAG
>JANYBR010000055.1 GCA_025360685.1 Pseudomonadota bacterium | reverse complement strand
TGAGGCCGAGCGCGGCGACGACGATGATCATCACCAGCACGATCGCGAGCAGGATCGAGTCCGACAGCGATCGCAGCATGTCGCGGATGTCGGTCGATTCGTCGAACAGGTAGGTGACGCGAACCGCCTTCGGCCAGGTCTTTTCGGCCTTGTCGACGACGTCGCGCACCGCCTGATTGTTGGCGATGATGTTGGAACCTATACGCTTGCTGATATCGAGCGATAAGGACGGCTGTCCGTCCACGCGGGCATAGGTCGTGGGGTCGTAGAACGTCCGGCGCACCTGCGCCACATTGGCGAGCGTGATGGTGGAATTCGCCGTCGAGCGGATCGGTAGCGCGAGCAGGTCGTCGGCATTGGCGATCACGCCCGGAACCTTGACTGCGAAACTGCCGTGGCCGGTATCGATGAGGCCTGCCGCGATCAGCCGATTGTTGTTGGAAACGGCGGCGAACATCTCCTGCTGCGAAATGCCGAAGCTTTCCAGCTTCGCCGGATCGATGACGATCTCCAGCATCTCCTGGCGCTCGCCGCCGATATTGACTTCGAGCACGCTGGGAATGAGCTTGATCTCGTCCTTCAGGTCGCGCGCCAACTTGAGCAACGTTCGCTCCGGCACCTGGCCCGACAGCGCCACCGAGATCACCGGTTGCAGCGCGATATTGGCTTCCTGCACGGACGGCGGATTGGCTTCCTGCGGCAGCAGCGAGCGCGCCTCGTCGACCTTAGCGCGCACGTCGTCCAGCGCCTTGGTCTTGTTGAAGTTGACGTCGAACTCGAGGATCACGACCGCAAAGCCGTTATAGGCGCGCGCCGTCATCGTCTTGATGCCCTCGACCGAGCGCAGCGTCGCTTCAAGCGGTTTGACCAGAAGACGTTCGCTGTCTTCCGGGCTGATGCCGGGATAGGAGACCTGAACCGCCAGCACGGGGATCGGTATGTCGGGCTGGGCTTCCTTCGGAATCTTGATGAAGGCAAAGATGCCCGCGATGATCACGACCACGATCACGGCGATGACCACGCGCGTGTTTTGGACTGCCCACTCGACTATCCTGGTCATGACGACTTTCCGTCCTTGTCCGCCACGGCGTCGACACGTTGACCGTCGCTGACGAATTGCTGTCCAACCGTGATCACGCTTATGCGGTCGGGCAGACCGCCCACCCACATGCCGTCAGGGCCGTCCGAGACCACCGAGACCGGCATGAAGCGCACGATCTTGTCGACGACCGCGCGCACGCCGACGCGGCCGGAATCATCCAGCACCAGAATGCCGGGCGAGATGTGCTGCGCCTTTATTTGCTTGACCGATATATGCAGGTCGGCGCTCACGCCGTCGCGAAGCGTGGCGTCTTTGTTGGGGAGCTCGACCTCGATGCGGAACGCCCGCGTCAAGGGATCGGCGCGGTCGGCCACGAAGGAAACCTTGCCGCCAACCACTTCACCAGACACCAGGTTGACTGTGGCTGCGTCGCCGAGGCCGATTTGTCCGACTTCCTGCTCGGACACCGTGCCGACCGCCAGGAACGGCTCCGGCGCGATCAGCATCTCGCACTTGTCGCCGGGCCGCATGTAATCGCCGGCATTCACGTAGCGATCATCCACGATGCCGTCGAACGGCGCCTTGATCCGAGTATTGGCGAGTTGAATCTGCGTTGTCGCGAGAGCGGCGCGGGCCTGAGCATAAGCCGCTTCCGACTGGGCGAGCTGCGTCTTGGAGCGGAAGCCTTCCCTGAACAGATCCTGCGCGACCTGAAGTTCCTTCTGCGTCTGCGCCACAAGTGCAGCCGCCTGAGCCGCTTTCGCGCCGCGGTCGTTCAGTTTGATTTCGCACAGCACATCGCCGGCCTTGACCTTGTCGCCCTTGTCGAAATGAATCGCCTGCACCACGCCTTCAACCTCGGCGCGCACGTCGACCTCCTGCTTGGCCTGGGTCTTACCGCGAATGGTGATGGTGGCGTCGCGCTGGGTTGCGACGAGCAGGGCGACCCGCACGCTGGCCAGGTCGGACGGTTTGGCCGAGTTTAGTTCTTCGATCGGCCTGGCATGGCCGGTCAGCTGACCGCTGACGACCCACAGGATCACCACGATCGCAATCCCGCCCGCCCATTGGTAGCGGGGCTTCAGGCGCAGCCAGAAGGCCGGCATGTACGCGTCGTACATGCGGCTGACTGCCGATGTGAATTGCCTGAACATTAAACCATTGCTCCGTTACTCGGCGGCCTCGGCCGCGTGTTGTTGTTCG